>JAHZKG010000093.1 GCA_022600515.1 Gammaproteobacteria bacterium | reverse complement strand
CTCGTGATACCCGTGTAAAGCGTTCCATATTTTTTATTCGCTAATATGTAAACATAATATTGTTTTTCTTCCATGATAAATCCATTTCACTTAACTTCGAGTCAAACGAAGAATGGTTGCCCGCCTACGCGGGCATGACAGATTAAGTGGGGTAAAAGACTTGTGTGTATAGGTTAGCCCTGATTAAGCAGGAGTTTTAACATGATTTTCACTGAAAATAAACTTTAGGGACACGCCCTAGCCATTGCTTGAAAAGCTACGTAAATAATTTGGGTTGCTGCCTCGAATAACCCACTGTTGATGAAAAAAAAAGGATAACTTCGTTCGTATGACCGCATAGATTGAAATTCAACTCATGCTAAAATATAGAGCAGTTTATTAGTCTTGTACGAAAAAATTCAGTAGATGGCTGGGATGTTGGATGTTGTAGGTCGCGCTATAAACGCGAGCCCTTGTTTCCTGCTAACCATAATATTTTGGCCCACCTGCTCTCATATTGAACTCAGTAGCGAAATGGAATAGCGCCTATGATGATGGGGGTACTATGTGAACGTTGATCATCGCCAGAGTTTTTTTGTAAAGCGGCCCTACAAATCTGATTTTTCTTTAAAATCCGGGTCTGCGGGATACATCATCAATTGACGGGTTTTTTCCTGATAAATTAAACTGTCTGATTTTATTTTTTAGTTCTAAATCTATTCTAAGGCTATTTATATTAACCTGAAGGCCCGTCATTGGGTTTTTACATGTTTCCGGGCGTAAAATAGAGTGAGACCTGGCATGCCATTCGACTAAAGCACTCTGTTCACATCGATGAACTGTTGGCTGATCTCCTTCAAAATAAGAAGGTTCATTCATTATTTCGCTATTAATGGGGCATATGAATTCATCAGGTATTTTATTGTCATCCGGATTGGCATTGGCATTGGCATTGCGATAAAAATAAATTGCGAGTAAGACAAAAAAAGCGACCATATATGTTGACTTGGAGTTATCTCCAGCATGGCTTAATTCATCTTGTAATGTTTTTGATGCATATTCCAGTGCATAACCATCTTGGGTAACGGCGGCCAGCACAACCTCTTTATTATGTCTTAGTTCTGGTGATGCATATTTAAGCGCATCGCCATTCTGGGTAAGCGCTGCCAGCAGATCTTTTTCATCATGGTTTAATTCATCTGATGCATATTCCAGTGCATCACCATCTTGGGTAACCGCTGCCAGTACAGGTTCGTTGGTATGCTGGGCCACCTGAGATGAAGATTGAAGTTTTTCGGATGTTTTCTCATGCCTCTGTTCATCTGATGTGAGGGACGTAGAAGTATCTTTAGATAAAGTAGCATGAGATGCGGCAGCGTTATTTTGTAAAGCAGATGTTATCGCTAAAGCATAAGTCATTAATTTATATATATTCCCTGTAACTATAAAATAACTCTGTGTTTGAGCTTGTTTTTTAATTATAGTTGATTTAACTTGAAATGCTTGATTTAAAGGCATTACCAATGGCTTTAGCTAAACTTCTGCACCCTCCAATAATTTTTTAATGTGAGCTTTCAAATTTCCCCAGTATTTTTCAATTGGATTTAGAGCAGAAGCAGTGAGGCGGGGTCAGGGCAAAGGCGTGAGGTGTAAAATTATATGTCGGCCTTAATGCTGTAGTATCAAGGCAATCCAAAAAATAAAGCCATACCAGCCATTGCTTGAAAAGGTACGTAAATAATTTGGGTTGCTGCCTCGAATAACCCACTGCTGGTGCATAAACAAGCCACATCCAATACTCCATATAATATAAAATATTAAATTAAAATGCAGAGCAGAGGCAAGTATGAGCCAGAGTATTTGCGTTGCGAGTTGCAACAAAAATACAATATTTTTATCTTGAGATGCAAATAAAATAGCGGTTGATTTAACGCCAATTTCTAAATCATCTACTTTGTCTGCCATGGCATAGATGGTGTCATAGGCAATAATCCATAAAAAATTAAGTAAGATAAGTAAGTAGGTTGTGGCATTGGGTGTAATACCTAAAGCTGCGTAAGCCATGGGAATGCCCATAGAGAAGGCAAGCCCTAAAATAAACTGTGGTGCTTCAAAAAAGCGCTTACAAAAAGGATAAATTACAGTTAGTGCAAGGCCAATTAATGCATAGCTAAAGCAAGCAAATGGTAGTTGAATTAAAATAAGTAGTGCTGTGCAGAGCAAAGCAACAAGTAAAATAATTGCTGATTGCAGGGTGATTTGTCGTGTGGCGAGTGGGCGATTTTTCGTGCGTTCCACATGTGGATCGATGTGTCGGTCGGCGATATCGTTCACGATACATCCAACGCCACGCATGATAAACGTTCCTGAGAAAAAATAGCCAATTAGGCGTATGGGGGGAGGGCCCATGAGCCAAAGCGCCCAGGCGGTTGGAAACCACAACAAGAGTGTGCCAATCGGTTTATGAAGTCGAAATAGGTGAATATAAGGGGTAATTTTCATCAGCAATATCTTAATAGCCCGGGGAGTAAAATTTCTAATAAATAAAAATCATATTGATTGCGTATAGTGAAAGTAGACACACGTCCCCATAGGCTGTGTGTTGGCGTATTTTGTTTTAATGCATGTTTTAAATATTGATATTCAGGCATATGGGCATGTATTTCATATGAATTTATATGTGTGCGATGAATCTCTGGATGATGATGAATGAGTTCGCCAAGCGGTTTGCTTTTTAATTGTTCGAATAATAAGCTCTCAGCTTGATAGACATATTGCGGCAAAATCGTGCGTGCATACCAGCAGGTTTGATTATCTGCCCACATCAAGATATCTCGATGAAGTACTTCAGTATTTTCTGGAAGTTTAAGTATTTTAGAGTCCCAAGCATCAGATGTTTCCCAGCTGTGACTTAAAACCTGAAGCTTTGTATGACCTGCAAGTTGTTTTAATTTATCTGTGATTGATCCCTTTTGCTCAAGCCAAGGGTTTATTTGTGTTGCTAACATAAAGCATTATCTCTCTAGAAATAACTTGTTTCATCGGGTAAGTTGGCGTCTTTAAAGCCTTTTTTACGTAACATGCAGCTGTCACATCGTCCACACGCTTCGCCTTGGTCATTGGCCTGGTAACATGAGACCGTGTTTTTATAATTTACACCAAGTGTGTGGCCTTTTAAAATAGTTTCGGCTTTGCTGAGGTATAATAGAGGCGTCTTAATCGTGATGGGTTGATTTTTAGTGCCAGCTTTTGTTGCTAAGTTTGCCATGTGTTGATATGCCTCGAAATACTCGGGCCTACAATCAGGATAATGTGAGTAATCGATGCTGCTTGCGCCAATAAAAATAGTCTCAGCTTGCAGTACTTCGGCAAAAGCAAGCGCAAAAGATAAAAAAATTGTATTTCTAGCTGGGACATAAGTTACAGGAATTTCGGTTTCTCCTGTATAATCAGGAATACTAATTTTATCATCCGTTAGTGCTGAGCCGCCAATTTCCGTGAGCGGCAAAGGCAGAATGTGGTGTTTAATATTTAGATTTTCTGTGATTTTTTGTGCGGTTTTAAGCTCAATGGTATGACGCTGGCCATAATCAAAGCTTAAAGCATGGCAAAGATAGCCTTCAGATTTTGCAATGGCAAGGCATGTGGTGGAATCGAGTCCACCTGAAAATAAAATAAGTGCTTTTTTCATGCGTTTTCTTCTTCATGTTCAGGTAATTGATTAAATAAATAACCAAAACCACGAATGGTTTTAATCCAGGGTTCATTTTCAGTATTAAGGCCTAGTTTTTGTCTTAAGTTACTGATATGCACATCAATGCTGCGATCGTACGCGGTAAATTTTCGGTTAAGCGCATATTCAGTAAGCTCTTCTTTTGAAAAAGCTTGTCCTGGTGATTTGAGTAAGATCTCAAGAATTTTAAACTCGGTATTTGTCAGATCTAATAATTGATTATTTATACTGGCTTGATGCTGCCCGCAATCGACCGTAATATTGCCTATTTGGATGGTTGGACGTGACGTATTATGTGTTGGCTGGCTTCGACGAAGAATGGCACGAAGCCTCGCGAGTAATTCAGTTGGGTCGCATGGTTTTGTAAGGTAGTCATCACCACCGAGTTCAAGCCCCATCAGACGATCTACTTCTGTTTTCCGAGAACTTAAAAACAAAACAGGTGTTTGTTTGTGTTCTCTTAGTGTTTGAAGCAATTCAAAGCCATTTTTATTGGGCAGTAGTACTTCAAGAATAATCGCGTCAAAAAATTGGTTTAGTGCAAGTTTCATCCCTGTTTCACCGTTATCTGATATTAATATCTCAAACCCTTCATGTAAGAGATAATCTGATAATTGCGTTGTAAGTTCTCGATCATTATCAATTAGAAGGATTTGTTCGTTCATACAACTAAATTCTCCATGCGTAGATCGATACACTCAAGTAATTTTATGTGTCGTGCATTGGCATTAATAATTTTAAATTGGAAGCCATTGACAGTGGCTTGTTCACCCCGTCCAGGAAGATGTCCAAATTCGGCCATAATAATGCCACCAATCGTATCATAAATTTCATTTGTTAAATTAGCATTCAATGTTTGATTAAATTCTTCAATCGGTGTCTCGGCTTTAATAATATAGTGCGCATCGTCATGTGCTTTGATATGTGCTTCTTCATCAATATCAAATTCATCTGCAATATCACCAATAATTTGTTCGATAACATCCTCTAGTGTAACAAAGCCTGAAACCGCGCCGTACTCATCAACCACAATGGCCATATGGTTTCGGTTGATACGAAAATCATTGAGTAAAACATCTAAACGCTTGCTTTCCGGAACAACGGTAGCATGTCGAATGACATCGGTTAGATCGAAGGCAGGAGGGGTTGAATCTTGGAATCGCAATAAATCTTTTGCATGTAAAATACCAATGACTTCGTCAGGATTACTTCCCAAGACTGGAAAGCGGGAATGTCCTGAATCAGCCACCAAATGAATAACTTCACTTAATGTTGCGCTGTTAGGAATGCAGATAATTTGCTTTTTAGGAAGCATAATGTCTCTGACACGCATTTTAGCAAACAAAATAACGCCTTCAATCATGCTGAGGGTTTCTGCATCGATTAGGGTGCGGTCTTGTGCATCACGTAATAGGTGTAGTAAATCATTTTGATTCTGTGGTTCGCTTTGAAAGTAGTTTTTCAAGCGATTTATCCAAGATATTTTATTATTGTTTTTAGTCAAGCAGATGGTCCTCTGAGGCGTAAGGATTATTAAATCCAAGGGTTTTAAGCGCTTTAATTTCAAGTGCTTCCATAATTGATGCGTCTGCTTGCTCAATATGATCGTAGCCCAGCAAGTGCAAAACACCATGGATAATAATGTGTGACCAATGTGCGGTAAGCGGGGTGTTTAGTGTAAGGCTTTCTTGTTCTAATACTGCCGGACACACAATAATATCTCCTAAAAGCGGATATTCTAAAAAAACATCATCAGGCAAGTTTGATGGAAATGCAAGCACGTTGGTGGCTTTGTTTTTTTTTCGATAGGTGTGATTGAGCGCTGTGATTTCTTCAATGTCAACAAAGCGTATTGTGAGCTCGGCTTTTTCTCTGTGAGAAGTTAGCGCACAGTGTACCCATTCAGAGACTTGCTCGTTTGAAACAGGAAGTGCGTTGCTGCAGGCATGTTGAATGTCAATTTGTATGGTCATGAGTTATTTTACAGGCTGGCCAAGAATCCATTGAATTTGCTTCTCGAGGTTAATCGGCAGCGTTGATAGTTCATCTAATTGCTTATTATTATAAATCGTTTGTGTTTCTTTGGGTAATTTTTTTTCAATTAAGGTGTCACGAGCCTCTCGTAGCCATATAATTTGAGGCGAAAACAGCTGAAGTAAAGCCTCAATCCATCGATCAAGCACTTGCCAATAGGCACTGTCATTTAGTGTCATTTTAAATTGCTTCAGAAACGGTTTTGTATATTTTGCATCATACCATATTTCTGAAGAAACCCAGCGGTTGGTTGTAAAGAGTCGAATGGGTTTGCCATAACGGTTCATGCCAATGGCAATTAAGTGTGTCTTTGGATTATCGGTATGTTTATTCCAGTCAGGTAGAGGGGTTGGGCGGATGTGTTGGGGAATATTAGGACAACGAATAAAACAGTGAAAGTGTCCGTGTTCTTCTTGCTCATAATTTTCACGATGACAATGATAAAAATATTGTGCGCCCGTTTTTTTATCGATTCTATCGCCGTGTGGATAGTGGGTCATTGTCGTGTAGTTTGTATGATTTTCAAGGGTGTAGTGTAAAATGTTCTGACCTGAAGAGGTTAATAGCTGCTGCTCAGCGCGAAGCATTTGTTCGGCATACCTCAAAAGCTGTGTTTGTGATCTTGAGGTAAGCCTCGGCAGCTGAAAAGCAGCAGATACTGCCATATGCATTAGCTGCCGCTGCACCCACCACATGTTGGTGCAGGTATGGGTGTTGTTGTATCAGCGGCACCTGCACAACCTGCGCAGTTACTTGATGTACCTGATGCGCCACCGCAATTACTTGATGTTGATGTACTGCCACCGTCACCAGCACAGGTACAATTACATTTTGTGCAGCCTTGTGTATTGGCTGTTGCTGAATCGCCAGCATAAGCAACAGGCATAACGGATACAGTAGATAAACCGGTTAGCAAAACGGCTACAGCGAGCGATGTTTTTCTCATGATGGGACCCTTATATTTAAGCTAGCATTAAAAAGTACTTGTTTATGCTAGCAGAGAGTTCTGTGAGATGCTATAGAATAAAAATTGAAAATAGTAACAAAAAACACATAATAGAAAGGCTTATTTAAAACTAGGAAGTGATGTTATGCCGCATATGGAATTGGATAAAATTAATCAATCATTAGAGAAGATCCAAACAGAAATAGCGGAAAAAAAGCATTTATTAAACAATTTAACCGCTTTAAAAGTGCGTGTCAGTCATCAAGTGATAGAAACAGCCTTATTGGCGAAAGATATCCAAGGCGTTGAGCTCACAGCTAAAAGCATTATGGAGCGCTTGAATGCGCTAGCAGATCAGATTATTGCTGATTATGGAAAAGCTTATGATTCAAATCCGCCTGTTTTTGTTAGCCTCATGAATGGTGGGCTTCCTTTTGCTGGTTGGTTTCAAGATATTTTGGCGAAAAAAGGATTGAACGTCGAATTTACCACCATGAAGACCAATAGTTACATTGGCACAACGTCAGGTGCATTGTCGATTACCTCTGATTTTTCTCATCCTGTTGTAGGTCGAGATGTTATTATTTTAGATGATATAGCCGACACCCTGACAACCGGTAACGGTGTGAAAGCCATTATTGCTGGACAACGTGCAGCATCGGTTAAAATGCTTGTTTTATTGGATAAACAAGATGTTCGCACAGACCCTAATAACAACCCAGACTATAGTGCATTTAAAGTAAACAATGAATTTATCATTGGTTGTGGGATGGATTATTATGATTTATGCCGTTATCTTGATTCAGGTGATATAAAAGTAGTTGATGAAACGCAGTTGCCGAGCAAAGAGATACAGGAGCAATTAGCTAGAATACGCGTGTTAGATAAGCAAGTGATTCAACTCATGGAAAAAGAAGAGCGCTTGGAAAAACAGCAAACGCGATGTCTTGAGGCTATTGAAAAACAAACAGAAGCCTTGGATACACCTGTTAGTACTTTGTATGTTTCTGCGCAAGGCTTATTACTTTTTGGAACTAAATCTAATATACCAAATGCAAATGCTGCGGCAGCAGCTGATGAAAGTGATAGTGTATTGGAATTCGGGGTATAAAGCTCTTTTCTCCCTAGGGCATTGTTGCGTGGATACGCCACCCTTGCCTACGTGCCCTGCATAAAACGGGGTAAGTAGCGAGGGGGTTTGAGGCTTTTTCGTGAAAATACTATCCACGCAACAATGCCTCTCCCTAGAGACGCAGGGCGAGATCACGTGTGCTTATATTCACCCCAATTACCTACGTCCCGGGCTTTATGCAGGGCACGTAGGCGGGACGAGGGCTGTAGCCCAATTGTCAACACGCCCTAGTTTAAACTTAAAGGTTTTCCCTTGTACCGCGGGCGGGAGAAGGTGCCCGCAGGGCCGATGAGGGTTGATCAAGATAATTCAGTACCAAGCCCTCAGTGTTTCTAATTAAAAGGACTAAAGGTTGATGGATCACCCGCTTGATATTCCATCGTAGAGTCTTCTAAAGCTAAAAGCATTAGAGCGTTAAAGCAAAGCGGTAAAACAACCGTTAAAGCGGAGCTTATAGTTTGAGAGAGATAATCTCTACAAGACCAGCTGGCGTCTTCTTTTTCGTCATCGCGGGAGTCAGTGAG
Source organism: Gammaproteobacteria bacterium (assembly GCA_022600515.1). Taxonomy (GTDB): domain Bacteria; phylum Pseudomonadota; class Gammaproteobacteria; order Legionellales; family Legionellaceae; genus JAALKW01. Next base: position 15,721 of record JAHZKG010000093.1, on the reverse strand, counting down.
TGGCTGATTTTTCTCTACAGGCCGTCCATCGTTTTTGGATGCTAATACACTCAGTATGGCTCCTGTTGTTTCATCTGTGGAGGTATGATTTTTTACAGAAGCAGCTTCAATCGTATTTGGCGCGACAGCAGATAATAGCCCTATAGACGCGAAGAAATTATAGATAAATGCGGAAAGAAAGCTTTTCATAAATCGACTGAATCTAGTGTCAGGTTGATTATCTGAAAATTTAAACCCTGCTACAGCTGCAAGTGTACGTGCGCTTTCACCTGTATCATTTGTCAGTTCAAGATTCGCACCTTTTTTTACAAGTGTTTCCATAATGTCATAGCATTTATTTTTTATGGCGTAATAAAGTGGAGTGTTGCCCTCACTGTCAACTTGATTAACCTTAGCGCCTGCTTTAATTAATGCTTCAACTATTTGAGGTTTATTATATTTTATAGCGTAATAGAGTGGGGTTTGGGGTGCTTCGCGATGCATATCAAAAGCGAGATTAACGTTGGTGCCATCACGAAAGGCTCCCATGCGTCTAATCGTCTGATTAAGCGCGGCAACATTACCCGTGCTTATAGCTTGGTGCAGTTGTATTTGATTAGCATTTGCCATCTCTCACCTCGATACAAAATAAATTCATCTTGTGTAATTATAGGATAGATTTATATGTTGTGTGGTTTTGAATATTTGTGCTTTAAAATCACAGATATAAGTTTGTATAATATTTCGGTATACTAAAGGCCTTATCAGTAAGAGGATGTGCTGTATATGAGCGAGTTTTTTGCGATTCATCCGGATAATCCGCAAGCGCGGTTGCTCCGGGAAGCGGTGGCAGTGCTTGAGAAAGGGGGCGTGATTGTTTACCCCACTGACTCAGGGTATGCATTGGGATGTATCTTAGGGAACAAATCAGCGCTGGATAGAATCAGACAGATTCGTCAGCTCAGTAAAGATCATAATATGACTTTAATTTGTCGGGATTTATCTGAGCTTGGTACGTATGCGCGGGTTAGTCGGCCGATTTTTAGGTTATTAAAAGCGTCAACGCCTGGGCCTTATACCTTTATTTTGAATGCAACGCGTGAGGTACCGCGCTTGATGTTGCATCCAAAACGTAAAACATTAGGATTGCGGGTACCGGAGCACTTAATTGTACGATCGCTTTTGGAGTGCTTAGGTGCGCCTTTGGTGAGTAGTTCTTTGATTTTACCCGGGGCAAGTGCGCCTCTGGGAGAGCCTGAGGCCATTCGGGATGTGCTGGGTCGTCAGACCGATTTAATTATTGATGGCGGCTATTGTGGTTCTGAGCCGACGACGGTAGTGGATTTAACAGGAGAATATCCTGTAGTGGTGCGCGAAGGGCAGGGTGATGTTACGCCGTTTGAATCGTAAGAGAGAGGATGAATGACAGATTTTTCAGGAAGTAACCCGTGTGTTGTATCAGGTATGCGCGTTTCAGGACATTTGCATTTAGGACATAAGCATGGTGTTTTAGATAATTGGGTTAAGTTGCAGCATCAATATGATTGCTATTTTTTTGCAGCGGATTGGCATGGTTTAACAACGCATTATGATGAGCCGGGTTTTGTTAAAGAATATGTCTGGGATTTATTGGTTGAGTGGCTTGCTTGTGGGATAAACCCTAATTTATCTAAGGTGTTTATTCAGTCTTGGGTGCCTGAGCATGCGGAATTATATTTGCTGCTATCCATGATGTCGCCGCTGGGTTGGCTTGAGCGTGTACCAACGTATAAAGATCAGCAAGAAAAATTAAAAGAAAAAGACTTGGCAACACATGGTTTTTTAGGATACCCGGTGCTGCAAGCGGCGGATGTTTTAATCTATAAAGGCAGTTTGGTGCCTGTAGGAGAAGATCAGGTTGCGCACATTGAGTTAACGCGTGAAATTGCGAGGCGCTTTAATTATTTATATGGCCGAGATGCTAATTTCGAATTATTAGCTCAGCAGGCTGTTCAGAAAATGGGTAAGAAAAACAGTAGATTATATCAGAAATTAAGAGTCAGTTTTCAACAAGATGGTTCTCATGAGGCGTTAGAAACAGCGCGTGCTTTGGTTGAAGACCAGTCGAATATTTCAATTGGTGATAAAGAGCGCTTGCTGGGTTATTTAGAGGGGATGGGGAAATTAATTTTACCTGAGCCTGAAGCATTACTAACAGCATCACCTAAAATACCAGGGCTTGATGGGCAGAAAATGTCTAAGTCATATAATAATACAATTAAATTGCGCGAAACACCGGCTGATGTTGAGAAAAACGTAATGACTATGCCGACTGATCCGGCGCGTGTCAGACGAAATGACCCAGGTGAGCCCGCGCGTTGTCCTGTGTGGCAGTTTCATAAATTATATTCAGATGATTCGGTTAAAGCGTGGGTAGAAACCGGGTGTAGAACAGCGGGGATTGGCTGTGTTGAGTGCAAACGTCCGGTGATTGATAGCATTAAAAAAGAATTAGAGCCTATTCAAGAGAATATACGCTCGTATGAAGCAGATATGGGATCAGTGAAACGGATTGCTGCTGAAGGTAGTGAGCGTGCGCGAGAAGATGCGAGAAAAACGCTGAATGATGTACGCGAAGCAATGGGGTTGGATTATTAATGTCAGCAGGTGAACGGTTACAAAAAGTATTGAGTCAGGCGGGGCTTGGGTCTCGTCGTGAAATGGAAGTATGGATAAAAGACGGTAAAGTACAACTCAATGGCGCTGTCGCTAAATTGGGTGATGTCGTGAGTCCTACGGATAAGTTAAAAGTGCGCGGGAAAATGATATCAAACCCTTTGCGTACGCCTTTGAGAACACGTGTTTTGATTTATCATAAACCCGTAGGTGAAATTGCGAGTCGACGCGATCCAAACCATAACAAAACGGTTTTTGATAATTTGCCGATGTTAAATCGTGGCCGATGGATTCAGGTGGGGCGATTAGATATTAATACCTCAGGGCTGTTGATTTTTACCAATGATGGTACGTTTGCTAATCAACTCATGCATCCAAAATATCAATTAGAGCGAGAATATTCTGTTCGGGTGCATGGTCGCGTAAAACCTGAAATGCTTAAAGCACTTCAAGATGGCGTAGAATTGGAAGATGGCACGGCTTCTTTTAAATCCATTACATATCAAGGTGGCGGAGACGCGGCGAATGCCTGGTACAATGTGGTGTTAACTGAAGGGCGTAATCGAGAAGTAAGACGCCTGTGGGCAACGCAAGGTATTGAGGTGAGTCGGTTGATTCGTATTCGATACGGTACGCTTGAAATGCCACGCTATTTAGGGCGAGGGCAGCATCTGGAGTTAACCTCAAATGTTGTTGCAACGTTTAAGAAAGCTTCAGTGGAGACTCCATCTTCATGACAAACACATACATTGAAAAATTAAGTCATGATGGGCGGGGTATTGCACGAATTGATGGCAAAACAACGTTTATTGATGGGGCACTTGAAGGCGAAGAAGTTACGTTTGAATATACACGAAAAAAACGTGACTTTGATGAAGGGCGTGTATTAACGGTTGAAAAGGCCTCTCCTTTTCGTGTGGAACCAAAGTGTGCACATCATGGGATGTGTGGTGGCTGTTCGTTGCAGCATTTGCGTGAAACGGCTCAGATTCATGAAAAAGAAAAATTGATGCTGGATGTATTAGCGCGCATAGGGCGTGTAAAGCCAGAAGAGATTTTACCTGCTTTATCAGATAATAGCTCATGGAATTACAGAAACAGAGCGCGATTAAGCGTTAATTATGTACCTAAAAAAAACCGGGTTTTGGTTGGCTTTCGTGAAAAAAGAAACCCACGTTATGTGGCAGATATTAAGCAATGTTCTATCTTGCATAAAAAAGTAGGCGATTCGTTACTTGATTTAAGTGCATTAATCGGTGAAATGGATAACCCTCGAATTTTTGCTCAAATTGAAGTGTCTGCAGGCGATGACACGGTCGCGCTTGTTTTTCGGCATTTAGAAGCATTAAGTGATGCGGATAAAAATAGATTTAAAGTGTTTTCAGATAGCACCGGGTTTCGTATTTTCTTGCAGCCTGCAGGGATTGATTCTATCGAGTTGTTTCATCCTGAAGGTGAGGCAGCATTGTATTATGCCCTGCCAGATCAAGATGTAAAATTTTCGTTTTATCCGGCTGATTTCACGCAAGTGAATGCAAGGCTTAACCGCGCTATGGTCACACAAGCGATAAATTTACTTAATTTAAACTCAGAAGATGTTGTATTGGATTTATTTTGTGGCTTGGGTAACTTTTCATTGCCGATGGCGCGTTCTTGTGGCCGTGTGATTGGTATTGAAGGCGGTAACGCAATGGTTTTACGTGCAGAAGAAAACGCCCTTCAAAATCAAATAACCAATGCGTCGTTTGCTTGTGCGAATTTAGATGATGAAAATGCATTACTAGATTTGAAAGCACATGGAGCGAATAAATTATTACTCGATCCGCCGCGCACCGGTGCACTTGAAATTGTAAAACATATAGAGCAAATTAATCCGGATGATATTTTATATGTTTCATGTAACCCCGCTACATTTGCAAGGGATGCATCTGTTTTAGTTAATGATAAAGGTTATCGTTTGGTGAAAGTCGGTGTGATGGATATGTTCCCTCATACCACACATGTTGAAGTCATGGGGTTATTTAAAAAGGGATAAACGCATGGTCAAAGTCAAGGAAGGCGTTGCATTATTGCCTGATGGAAGTATTGATGTAGCACGGTGGCTCCAGCAACTGGGGAATCGTGGCTACTTTCAAAACATGGCACATGTTCGTACGGCGTGTGGTTTAACGCAGCTTGCAGGATATGAGCAAGTGACCGAAGCAGGTATTTCTTGTTTACAACAAGGCCTTGCTATGGCAGATGTTTTGGCTGATTTAGAAGTTGGCCAAGACACGCTGGCAGCCGCGATTTTATTCGAAAGTGTTCATTACGCTGAATTATCTTTGGATGATATTGAAGAGCAATTAGGCACCCAAGTTGCGCGGTTAGTGCAAGGTGTTGATCGCATGAGTGCAATTTCAAATCTTCAAGGACCTGGCAACACCTTTCCTCAAAACAAAGACCAGATTGATAATATCAGGAAAATGCTGATTGCAATGGTTGATGATGTACGCGTGGTTTTAATTAAGTTAGCCGAACGATTGTGTGTGATTCGTAGTGCACGTTTAATGCCGGAGCGTCGTCGCAAACAATTGGCCATGGAAATCATGGAAATTTATGCCCCACTAGCAAACCGCTTAGGGATTGGGGCAATTAAATGGGAAATGGAAGATTTAGCTTTTCGCTATTTACATCCAGAGGATTACAAAGCAATTGCAGCCGGCTTAAAATCTAAGCGACTTGAGCGCGATCGCTATGTTGATTGGGTTGTGAAAGAATTAAATATTCAAATTGCAACGATGGGCGTTACACATTTTGCAGTGTATGGCCGTTCAAAACATATTCATAGCATTTACCGAAAAATGATTCGAAAAAACGTCTCGCTTGAAGAAATTTATGATGCGACGGCCGTGCGTATTTTAGTTGAAACAACCGAGCAATGTTATGAAGTTTTAAGTGCAGTGCATGCGTTGTGGGAGCAAATCCCCAGTGAGTTTGATGATTATATCATGCAAACCAAAGCCAATGGTTATCAATCGCTTCATACCGCTGTACGTGGCCCAGAAGGACAAGTGTTTGAAGTGCAAATTCGAACGTTTCAAATGCATGAGCAAGCTGAAATGGGCGTTGCTGCACATTGGAAATATAAAGAGTCATCTGGCGAAGTTCACGAATCACATGAGCGTAAAATCGAATGGTTACGTGAGGTTTTAGCATGGCATCGTGAAATGGCAATGAATCATGGTGTATCTGAAGCGCTTGAATCAGAGTTTTTGGATGATAGGGTGTATGTGTTTACACCAGACGGTGATATTTTAGATTTGCCACAAGGCGCAACATCACTTGATTTTGCATATCACGTTCATACCGATATTGGGCATCGTTGTCGTGGCGCAAAAATTAACGGACAAATCGTTCAATTAACCTATTTGCTTAAAACCGGTGATAAAGTTGAAGTGTTAACCGGTAAAGAATTAAAGCCGTCTCGTGACTGGATTAATCCACATACCGGCTATTTAAAAACCTCGCGAGCAAAAGCCAAAGTCTTGCATTGGTTTAAAATGCAAGATTATGAAAAACATCAGCTCGAAGGCCAAGAAATACTTGATAAAGAGCTCAAAGCATTAGGTATTCGTACCGAGCGCTTGAATGATCTATTGCCTTATTTTAACTTTAAGCGCATCAATGATTTACAGGCTGCGTTAGGTCGGGGTGATCTTAAGCTCGGGCAAGTTATTTCTCGTTTAACGCCTGCAGTGAGTCAGCCTGACAGCACAATGGAGCACATGATTAAGCTGGCTCCTAAACGCACAGCATTATCCAGTGATGATTTGCGGGTAGAAGGAGTTGATCACCTGTTAACGCATATGGCACGTTGCTGTCAGCCTGTGCCGGGTGATGCTGTTATTGGGTATGTGACCGTTGGGCGAGGCGTTTCAGTGCACCGGCAAGACTGCACGAATATTACTCACTCAACAGAAAAGCAAAAACACCGCTTTTTAGAAGTGAGCTGGGAAGGAGAAACCTCGGAACGATATGCGGTTGATATTTTGATTCGTGCATTTGATAGAGCAGGGCTCCTGCGAGATATTAGTTCGTTATTAGCCAATGAAAAAGCATATTTGTTTGCATTGCAAACGCAAGTCCATAAAAAAGAAAATATGACTCATATTACATTAACAGTCGAGGTTGAAGGTTTAAGTAGTTTGTCACGTCTACTTATGCAACTAGAGCAGGTACCCAATGTTCTAGAAGCCCATCGTCAGGTATAAACACATGAAAAATATTTTAATCTCAGGGGCGGGTATAGCAGGGCTTTCTTTGGCTCGGCAATTTAATAAGCATGGCATTAAATACACAATCATTGAAAAAAAATCAGCACTAGATACACTCGGAACGGGTATAGCATTGCCAGCTAATGCCGTACGTGCCTTGCGTTTTATGGGCTTGTCTTCTGCTTTGAATCAAATGCATCAGGTGAAAGAAATTATTTATGCGGGCGTGAGTGGGCGCATCATAAGTCAAGCCTCTTTGCTGGATGCACCGCTGAACAAAGACAAGTTTGTGGCATTGCAACGCAGTAAATTACAGGATATTTTACAACATGATTTAAATTTAAAAACAAATCAAACAATTTATTTTGATACCTCAATTATAGGCATGAAACAACGCGATAAAGGCGTTGATGTTATTTGTTCAAATCCTGATTTGAATGGCCATTACGATGCAGTGATTGGTGCGGATGGCCTGTATTCGACGGTGCGTGATTTGGCGTTTGACGCCCCTCCGCTCGTTGATTTAGGGGTGACTAATTGGCGCTGGGTATGTGACTACTCAACGCGCGGCATACAACCGACGTATATGCTAGGTAGAAAAAATGCGTTTTTAGCCTATCCTATTGGGCGCCATCAAATCTATTGCTATGCACATCAAGCTGATTTAAGTAATCAATATGCTGAACCCAATCAAGCAGATCAGCATATCACACAATTATTTTCAGATTATGACGGCATAGCGCGGCCTTTGCTCGCAAACCTTCCTGATAATAAAGCCATTCATACCGGTCGCTTACGCTCTGTGCCTAGCCCGTTGTTTTCAGAAGCTGATGTAGCACTCGTGGGCGATGCTAGCAATGCATGTTCTCCCATGCTGCAGCAAGGAGCCGCAGCGGCTTTTGAAGATGTGATTGTTTTATCTGAATTATTGGCAAAATTTTCAGTGCGAGACGCGCTGCTTTATTATAAAAAACTTCGTTATCAGCGTGTCAATTGGGTGGTTAAAACATCAGACGATGGCATTAAATCATTTATTAAAGTGAATTCTAGATGGTCTATGATGGCGCGAAATTTATTAATTAAAAAAAATGGCCCACTCAATGTATTGGGCTGGAAGCATTTATTAAGCACGTGTCCGTTGGATGAGCTCACGCAGTTTCTCCAATCGACAGATATTAGTACTGTAAATATGAGTGAGCCTGTTGTATGAAGTTGCGGCGTATATTGACTGAAAACGGCCCAGAAATTGAGGCATTAAAACCAGATACCTCGGAAGAATGGATTGGTTTATCACAGCTGGATACTGCTGATATTACACGGCGTTTTGCTGTGGAGAATAATCTATCCACTTGTTTGCTGAGCGTATTAGCGCTGGGCCCGGATGGTTGGGACATGCTTTCAGAAAAGCTGAGTACATGTGAAGCAACAACTGAAATATTTGATGTTGATTTAATGCTGCCATTTCAGCCCGTCTCTTTTCGGGATTTTTTATTATTTGAGCAGCATTTTATTGATGCATCGCGTGGGTTTGTTAAGCGGTTTTTACCGCGCAAATATAAAACAATCGCTGCGTATGAGTTTTTAACACGACAGACGTTTCCAAAACTAAAACCGCCTGCTATTTGGTATAAGCAGCCGCTGTATTACTTTGGGAATCATCTTAATTTTATTACCTCAGGTGATGTGATTTATAAGCCTGATTATACAAATGCATTAGATTATGAATTAGAGCTTGGCGCCATTTTAGCAGCGCCATTATTAGATGCGACACCAGAAGAAGCCACACAGGCAATCGGGGGGTATGTCGTACTTAATGATTTAAGCGCAAGAGATATTCAGTTTTCTGAAATGCATTCTGGGTTTGGTCCACAAAAAGCAAAGCATTTTCAGAATGCGATGTCACCGATTGTGGTAACAGCCGATGAAATTAATGATCAAATTAATAATTTGAGTGCATCAGTCACGTTTAATGGCATTAAAAGCATTCCGTGCTCAACCAAGACAATGCAATATTCACTGGGTGAGGCCATTGCTTATGCATCTAAAGCTGAGCAGTTACACGCAGGTGAGCTATTTGGCTCAGGGACATTACCAGGCGGATGCGGTATGGAAAATGGGTATTGGTTAGAGGCGGGTACTTTATTAAATTTAGAAATCAATCACGTCGGAGAAATCAGTAATCGGGTTGTTTTTAATGACTAATTTTTATGGTCCTTTGCTAGGGGCATCAGGCGAGAGTTCGCCTTTTTTTGTTTCTGACGGGCTGTCAGGGTCTAGTTCTTCGCGGGCCAGTTTGAGCGCAAGCTTGTAATCATCTTGAATTTGCTGCTTTTCATCTGCTCCTCCTGCTGTGCTAGGCGCTTCTGTATCTGAAATAGGTGCTTGTGTAGGCTGAGCTGTAAATTTTGATAATTTTTCTTCTTGTGCATTTATTGCTGCTTGCTCTAAAAGCACTTGCTCTTGTAAGCCTTGTGCAAACGCATTATACAGACAGTTTCCATCGGCTTTTGTATCTTTATATTGCTCCAAGAACCAATGGTTACCTAGGCCTTTTTCGGTATGCTCGAATTTAAGAGTGATTGTTGGCGCGTATTGACCTGCAGTATGTACATGCAGGGGCTGCTTTTCGACAACTTTTGTCTTATCTGTACTTACTTCAATAATATTTAGATTCACGCCATACATTTCTGCGAGCGCAATGGCTTCGTTTTCGGTAGCCCAAGCGGCTGGAGCTGCTTGTTGTTCTAAAAATGTGTTTATTGCTTCAGGAGGCGTTGTATCAGGCTGAAGATCGTGAGTGTACGCAAAATCTGTACGAAAACCTTGTGCTCTAGGAGCCGTTGATGCAGCTAAATGCTCGATGGCTTGTTGGCGTAGTGTGTTTGCCAGATCGTATTGAATTTGCTCTTTGCTGACATAAAAGGTATCAATATTAGCACCGTCTAATTCTTTTTTAATGCGGTCGATGAGCTTCATAATAAACCTGCCTAAAATAGAGTTGATAGTACTATATTAGCACATTTAAATTATTATCATGGTTTCTTCGCCTCTTGAAACCGTTATTTTCATGTTGCCTAGATTAAGTTCGTAATTTAAAAAACAGTGCGCTCTAACGTTTGAGAGCACATGGCTTTTAAAAGCAATAATATTAACCCCTTCGGTGTGACGTGCTGATTGCACTCTTAATAAAGGATGGCCTTCGGTTGCTATTTTTTTTCCTATGTCCTGGCATTGCGTATAATTAATAGGGTCTATTAGCCATGGGAAAGCATTAATTTTTGTTGATAAATCAATCGCTAAGCCAGTACAAGTGGTTTTAGCCACATGTCTATCTACTCTCACAACTTCTTCATCTGCAAAAGCATCGATTGAATCTTTGATGCCTTGAATAAAGTGATAGCTGGTCTCATGGATTGTAGTGTTTAACGTTTCAGATGCATACCAGCAAGGAATGCTGCCGTCACTAAAGCGTGATGTGGTTAAGTTTTCAAATGGATAATCAATAAATAGATTTTCACTGTATTCAAATCCTCTTTGTATGAGTTGATTATTTTCAATGGATGTATGTGTTTCTATTTCTAGCTGATTAGCAGCGTCCCAGTTTTCTTGATCATGGCTTAAATCATCAAATAAATCTTGTGTTGGTCTAACCGACGGAATATTTCGAAAAACATCCTGCGTATATTCATTGATTATTTCAAATAAAGGCATTAGATGCCTCTCATGTAATCAGTGAGTTTTCTTATTTGAGCAATGCCAAGATAGTGTTTTGATAACATAATTTCTAACGGTGTAAAATTATGTAGTTTTTTATTTTTAGCTTTTATCCACTTGTATACAGCAGTTCTATTGTATGGATATAAAATTCTTAAGCTTTTATGTATACCCAAAAGATTACCGACGCGTTCAATGCTGTCTATGCCCGAAACATGCGCTTTAGCGTTTTTAAATTTATTAAGTTGCTGAGGGCTTATGCCACCTAATAGCAGGCATTGCTCTTCTATTGTCAAATTCCAGTGTTTAAATAGCTGAATAATATTTGCAGTATTTCTTTTTAAATTATCAGCATTAGGTGCTGAAGAGAGCGTATTATTTGATGCGCTGGCGCTGTTCATACTGGGTTCCATAGGTATTATTAGCTATATATAGATAAATATAGTCTATATATAGCGTTTAGTCAAAGTGATTTTAAGTTGGTTAATACATTAGACACTGAAATATTACCGACTAGACGCAACGCTTCGTTTTCATGGCCTGAGGCGCCAATAAATACAAAGGTAGGCGGGGCAATGACATCAAATTCATGCAGTAAAGCCCGACTTTCATGATTGCTTGCAGTGACGTCAACTTTGATGAGCTTAATATGCGTTAACGCGTTTAAAATATCTGGATTATTAAGCGTCGTGGACTCAATGACTTTACATGATGTGCACCAGTCGGCATAAAAATCGAGTAATACCGGTTGTTTTTTTTCAATTGCTTCCTGCAAGATAGCTTCAAGTTGTTTCATATTGGTGACGGTGAGCGTGCTGCTTGGATGATGTTTTTTAGTCTGCATCAGAGGCTTTAATGGATTGGTGTTGCCAAGACCTGCACCGATTAAAATTAATAAGCCGTAGCTTAATAATAGAATACCTAAGCCTCGTACAAAGCGCATGAGATTGGATGATGCTTTTTTAAAGGCACCGAGTATAAGCCCTGAAAAAATAAGTAAGCCAGCCCAAAGCAGCATGGAAATAAAAGGTGGGAGTAGGCGGTTCATAAGGTAAATGGCAATCGCAAGGAGCATTAAACCAAAGATATGCTTGATGGTATTCATCCAGTGGCCTGCGTGCGGCAACCAACGGCCAAGTGATGCACCTATGAGCAGCAGGGGAAGCCCCATACCAAGGCCTAGAAAAAATAGCGCGGCGGAGCCCAGTAATACATTACCTGTTTGCGCAATAAACCCCAGTGCTCCAATTAAAGGCGCTGTAACACAAGGGGATAAAATAAGCGTAGATAAGCAGCCCATAATGGCCACACCCAGATAGTGCCCGCTGGATTGCTTATAACTCATACTGGATAATTTAGCCTGCCAGGATGTGGGCAGCTTTAATTCATACACATCAAACATAGCAAGCGCGAGTATCACAAAAATAATACTAAAGCTTGTGATTGCCAAGGGGGATTGCAGTAATACTTGTAGGTTTTCTCCTAAAATTGCCACAATTGCACCGATGGCAGCATAGGTGAGTGACATACTTAATACATAGGTTAGCGATAAGAAAAATGCTTTTTTGGTTGATAAGTTTTTACCGTGGCCTACCAATATGCCAGATAACACAGGAATCATAGGCAGTACGCAAGGTGTTAACGAGAGTAATATACCAAGACCGCCAAAAATAAGCAGCGTAATCAGCCAATGATGTCCTGCAAAATGTGTATTAATTATATTAATTGTATTAAGAGTAGGAGGGGCTGCCGGCGTAGCTGTGCTTGATATATTTTTTATAGGTGTAGGAGGAATTAGTATCACTTTTGTAAGTGCTAGCTGTGTATCAATCGTTAATTTAATAGAAGCAAACTCTGGCGGATAGCAAAATCCATCATCAGAACAGCCTTGATAGCGTAAATTTAAAATATCCTCACCTGGACTCAGACCAACGATGCCAACAGGAATGCGCAATTTATTACGGTAAATCGAAACGGTTTGTCCTAAACCATCTATTTTAGTTTTTGCTTGAGGTAATTTAAGTGGCGCAAGTTCTGAGAATTGCGCTTTGCTGTCGGCTAAATGCAGGCGGTCACGATATAAGAAATAACCCGGTTTAATCTGCCATTCCAAGAAAAAAGTATTCGGATCATGCATGACGGCTTTCAGTTTGAATACTGATTCTGCCGATGGAGGCTCCGAAAAACCAGGTGTTGCAATGGTCAATAAGAGAGAAATAGAGAGAAAAAAAAGAATACGTTTCATATAAACAGCCAAAAATTTAGAATTTATTATGTGTATCACTTGAAAAGTGAATGTTTGCCTCCATATGTGTAACATCCGCGTTGTTTAGTGGTCAAGTTTTACAGCGGAAATATTTTTTTAGGCAATTCAGTCAGGAGAAAAAAGAGCATGAATATTCGTCCTTTACATGATCGCGTTGTGGTTCGCCGTATGGAAGAAGAGCGTACATCAGCTGGTGGTATTGTGATTCCAGATAGCGCAACAGAAAAGCCAATGCGTGGAGAAGTTGTTGCTGTTGGTGCAGGTAAACGTTTAGATAACGGTGATCTTTGCGCGCTTGCAGTTCAAGTTGGCGACAAAGTACTGTTTGGTAAGTACTCAGGCACAGAAGTTAAAATTGACGGTAACGATGTTGTTGTGATGCGTGAAGATGACATCATGGGTGTAATCGAAGGTTGATTTTTTATCTTTAAACTATATAAGAGGATAGAAGCATGGCTAGTAAAGACGTACGTTTTGGCGATGAAGCTCGTCAGTTAATGATTTCAGGGGTTAATGCATTGGCAAATGCTGTGCAAGTAACCATGGGTCCACGAGGACGCAATGTAGTGCTTGAAAAAGCATACGGCGCACCAACAGTGACTAAAGATGGTGTATCTGTTGCAAAAGAAATTGAGTTTGGTGAGCGCTTTAAAAACATGGGCGCACAGATGGTTAAAGAAGTTGCTTCTCAAACATCTGACGCTGCGGGTGACGGTACAACCACAGCCACCGTTTTGGCTCGTGCTATTTTGGTCGAAGGTCACAAAGCAGTTGCTGCTGGCATGAACCCAATGGACTTGAAACGCGGCATTGATAAAGCAGTGTTTGCTGTTGTAGATAGCCTGCATGGCATGTCTAAGCCTTGTAAAGATGGCAAAGCAATCGCACAAGTTGGAACCATTTCTGCAAATTCTGATAACGCAGTAGGTACAATTATTGCTGATGCAATGGCTAAAGTAGGTAAAGAAGGTGTAATTACAGTTGAAGACGGTAATGGCCTTGAAAACGAATTAACCGTTGTTGAAGGCATGCAGTTTGACCGTGGTTATATTTCGCCTTACTTCATCAACAATCAACAAAACATGACAACAGAACTTGAGCATCCACATATTTTGTTGGTTGATAAGAAGATTTCTAATATTCGTGAAATGTTACCTACATTAGAAGGCGTTGCTAAATCTGGTCGACCACTTTTGATTATTGCTGAAGATGTTGAAGGCGAAGCATTAGCTACATTGGTTGTTAATAACATGCGTGGCATTGTTAAAGTATGTGCGGTTAAAGCACCTGGCTTTGGCGATCGTCGTAAAGCAATGTTACAAGATATTGCTATTTTGACCAACGGTGAAGTGATTTCTGAAGAAATTGGTAAAAACCTAGAAGGCGCTACGTTAGAAGACTTAGGTTCTGCTAAACGTATTGTGATTACAAAAGAAAACACCACAATTATTGATGGTGAAGGTAAAGCAAACGAAATTGATGAGCGTATTACTCAAATTCGTGCACAAATGGGTGAAACATCTTCTGACTACGACCGTGAAAAATTGCAAGAACGTGTTGCTAAATTGGCCGGTGGTGTTGCAGTAATTAAAGTAGGTGCAGCAACAGAAGTTGAAATGAAAGAGAAAAAAGCACGTGTTGAAGATGCACTGCATGCAACACGCGCAGCAGTTGAAGAAGGCATTGTCGCAGGTGGTGGTGTTGCTTTGATTCGCGCACAAAAAGCATTAGATGGCTTAAAAGGCGATAACCATGATCAAACCATGGGTGTTGATATTTTACGTCGTGCGATGGAAGCACCTTTACGTCAAATCGTTTCAAACGCAGGCTATGAAGCGTCTGTTGTTGTGAATGACGTTGCTCAAGGTAAAGCAAATTATGGCTTTAACGCAGCGGATGGCGAATATGGTGACATGGTTGAGCTCGGTATTTTAGATCCAACCAAAGTAACACGTACAGCACTTCAAAATGCTGCTTCTGTTGCTAGCTTAATGTTAACAACAGAGTGTATGGTTGCTGATGCACCAAAAGAAGAAGATGACTCTGCTGCAGGTGGCGCCGGTGATATGGGCGGCATGGCCGGTATGGGTGGTATGGGTGGTATGGGCGGTATGGGCGGCATGATGTAATTTGCCCCCGTCGTTCTACGACTCGTAACATCTTTTAAAGCCCGCCAATTTGGCGGGCTTTTTTATTGATTTTAAATAATACTTGGCTATGCTTAAAGTAATCATAATCTAGATTTAACTCTTAAAAGGATGATTATCATGCGCGAAGACTTACTTTCTCAGTTTGAAGTGATTTTGGCAGATACGTATGCCATTTATTTAAAAACACAAAATTATCACTGGCATGTCACAGGACCGCAATTTAAAGCATTACATGAGTTATTTGAAGCGCATTATGTTGAGCTTGCTGAGGCTGTAGATGCCGTAGCCGAGCAAATTCGAATTATGGATCATCCAGCACCCGCTACGTTTAAAGACTTTGAGCGATTAAAAACCCTTAAAGATGGTGATTCAAGTCTAAGTGCCAACCAAATGCTGATTGAATTAGCTGAAGATCATAATATATTAGTAGGGGACTTAAATCGTGCTTTAAAATTAGCCGAAGAAATTCATGACGAAGGAGCTGCTAATTTACTAAGCGATCGTGTAAGCGCCCATGAAAAAGCACGCTGGATGCTCCGAGTGTCTCGAGAGTAGTGCGTTGATCTTGCCATGAAATGACGGACACCCTGCTAAGAGAGTAAAATCTACAGCAGAGGTGAAAAATGAATACTATAAAATCAGAACAAAGAGCTGTCAGAAAGAAATATAGCCCCCAATTTAAAGATCTTGCACTTGAGCGG
>JAHZKG010000092.1 GCA_022600515.1 Gammaproteobacteria bacterium | reverse complement strand
TATACTTCTTATACTGCTGTACGGTGTTAGACTCCCAAATTTATATCAAGGATGCCCACTCAGTTTGTTTCTTCAATTTCCAATGAACTTCGCCTCAAAGCGTGTCGTGCATTCTACGGATTTACGGGGGCTTGTCAATGCCTTAATGAAAAAAACATGAGGAAAGTTGATGATCACCTCCGTGATGCTCCATAAAAAACCACCAAGTTTAAATCAAGCCCAAATGAAACCTATAAGCTAGACTTAAGCGGCTTTGCTATAACAATAAAAGCTCATTGCATGTGCGTTTTTATCATCAGCTGCATAGTCTTCTAGCAAAACTTTATGCCATATACTGCTATCTAATTCAGGAAAAAACACATCGGCTTCAAATACATGATGTACCCGAGTCAAATAAACACGCTCAGCTCTGTCTAATGCCGCCTTAAAAATATCCACCCCGCCAATCACCATTACCTCAGGCGCATTTTGTGCTAATGAAAATGCAGCATCCAAACTAGACACCACTTCAACACCTGTAATCTCGCGCGCACTTCGGCTTAACACAATATTTAAGCGCCCCGGCAACGGCCGACCAATTGATTGATATGTTTTTCGACCCATAATAATCGGCTTGCCTATGGTATATTTCTTAAAATGTGCAAAGTCAGCAGGCAAATGCCACGGCAGAGCATTATTTAAGCCCATGCCGCCCTGCTCATCCGCCGCAAGAATCAAACTAACTGTCGACATGTATGTTCTCCCGATGCGTGGCCATGCTGGCAGCTTGACTTACCGCCGCGAGCAAACTCCCAGCAGAAGCGCGCCCTGTACCTGCTAGCTCTAATGCCGTGCCATGATCAACCGAGGTTCTGATCACAGGCAAACCTAATGTAATATTAACGGCGCGCCCAAAACTATTATATTTTAAAACAGATAAGCCCTGATCATGATACATGGCCAGTAACGCATCACAGCCTTGCATCCCCGCTGGTGTAAATAACGTATCGGCTGGTAACGGGCCTCGCAATTTAATCCCTTTGCCTCGTAAAGCATCCAGAGCTGGTGTAATAATTTCTATTTCTTCATGCCCCAAACATCCTGATTCTCCAGCATGTGGGTTTAAACCCGCCACACCAATGTTCGGCATATCGACACCAAAACTCGTTTTTAATGCGGCATTCAAAATTTGAATGCAGCGCGTAAGCCGCTCAGATGTAATTGCATCAGGAACATCACGCAACGAAAGATGCGTGGTAACTAACGCCATACGCATGGTGTCACTTGCAAGCAGCATCACCACATGATTCACACCACACGCCGCAGCTAAAAATTCAGTATGGCCTGTAAACGCAAATCCAGCCTGATTCAAAATGGCTTTATGAACAGGTGCTGTCACCAAAGCACTAAACTCGCCTGACAAGCAATATTGCACGGCGACATCTAATAAATTCACCACATAAGCAGCATGTGCTTTATTTAATACACCCGGTTGAACATCGCCTAAACCCGGAAGCGTCAGTACGGTGAGTTGATTTTTTGCCACAACCGGCAGGCTGCCTGGTATGTAATCTTGCAATTGAATCAATAACCCAAGTTGCTCGGCACGCGCCTTCAATACCTGTTTGTCCCCTAAAACAACCAATGGCGCTTGGTGTCCTGCAAGCGCTAGACAAACATCAGGCCCAATGCCTGCAGGCTCACCCATACTAATTAAAAGCGGCTTCATGCCAGGTCTTTATTAACAATATGGATATACGATGTGCCACGAATATGCTGCTGCCAACTCTCAACAGCCTCTGAAAATTTTCGCTGATGTAACTGCATCCGCGCTTGCTGATGTTGATAAGCATCTGAATCATCCACGCTTTTACGCTCAAGCACTTCCACTAAATGCCACCCAAACCCTGTCTTAATCGGACGACTTATTGTATTTAATGGCAAGCCTATCATCACTTCCGCAAAAGCAGGCACCAAGGCTTCAGGCGTTACCCATCCTAAATCACCCCCTTCGCTGGCACTGGCCAAATCTTTTGAATACTCTTTTGCTAGTTTTGTAAATGATTTACCTGATTTTAACTGCTCATATAAATTATCAATCCGTTTTTGCGCTTGCTCTTCCGTCGTACTTGCATCTTGTTTAATTAAAATATGACGCACATGTGTTTTCATCACCTCATGACGTTTATCTATCGCGCTGACAGAAACCAATTTAATTAATTGCAAGCCATTCCCTGTTCGTAAAGGCCCCACAACATCACCGGCTTTCATCTTCAACACTTGCTCTGCAAACACCTCCGGCAATGCAGCCAAATGTCGTTCTCCTAAATCAGCACTCTCTACCTCATAGATTTCGTCTGATTCCATGATGGCTACTTGGTCAAACGGAACGCCTTGTTTGATTTTTTGTAATATGCCCTGTGCTTTTTTCTCTGCACCTCGCAATTGTTCCGGTGTTGGCTCATCATCGAGTGCAACCCGAATATGCTGCACATGAAATCCTTGCGTTGTTTTTTCTACAGCCATTGCTGTTTTCAAATAATCATCTACTTGCTCGGTTGAAATCATCACATCATGCCCTACAGCTTGCTGCTGAAGGCGTGCCATTGTCATTTCTTTACGCAAGCTCTCACGGTAAGCATCAAATGCTAATCCTTCTTTTTTTAACGCTTCTCTAAAATCAGTCAACGACAAATGGTTATCGTTTGCAATTTTAGACACGGTTTCATCGACTTCTGCGTTGTCTACAATAACACCGCTATGCTTTGCCATTTCAAGCTGAAGGGTTTCATTAATTAAATGATTTAAAACCTGCTTTTGCAACATGCTTTCAGGTGGCATCGGTTTTTTTTGACCTTCAAATTGCCGTTTAATAACAGCCAATTGCTTATCCAGCTCACTTTGTGTCACCACGCTGTCATTTACAATTGCAACAACACTATCTAATTGCTCGGCCAAAACACAAAAAGAACACCCCATCAAAATCAAAGCCAACCACTTGTTCATTGAAACCCCTCTTAATCTCTGATTATTCTACTATTTATGAAACAAATCTTTATATGTCGGTAAGTACGTATGAATCGTTGATACCGGATCGTTACTAGAAACAGATCCTAACCCTTTTAATAACAACTGGATATACACGCTATTATTATATTGTGTGCCTTCTCGCTCCAACGTTAAACTATTAAACGCACGTCCCGCAAATGCACGAATAGCCCAACAGCAACTTTCATACTGTAATCCCAAGAAAGAAACCATATCATAGCGTTCACTGATATTATAACTGTACACACCCACGCTACTCCAATGCTCATTGAGCGGCCATGCAAAAGCAAGCGTTGCCTGATGCTCGGCTGCCAAGACTTCTTCACCATGAAGGCCTTCAATCAGATTGGCATCCACCAAATAAGAATACATTATACGTATAATATGATTGTCTTCAGGCTCATATTTCATACTCATATCAGCATTGTCTGTCGCCTTTTGAAAAACATCGAACGACCAACTGCCACTCACCGTCCAATGTGGTGTTAATGTATAACTAATAACTGTTGCAATCGGAGATGATTTTGAAATAGACGAGGTATACCCGAGCATTTTTGAATCATCAACACACTCGCCATCTATCTCGTAACACAATTGCGTCCGTCTATCTGAAAAATAGCGCAGCTGCCCAATAGAAAAGCTCATTTTCTCTTCGCCATGATTATCTGCCAACAAGCGCGTTCTAAAGGCATACGCCAATTGGTTTCCATCAGAAATTCTATCAAACCCTGAAAAACGATTCGCTCGGAACAATTGCTCATAACGAAAAATCATATAAGCTGAATCAAATGCGGGAATATTCGACTGGTTTTGATACGGCACATATAAATAATACAACCGCGGTTCAAACGTTTGCGTATAACGCCCAGCGTCCCAAGTCGTTTCACGCTCAAACGTTAAACCTGTATCAACACTCCCTCTTGGAATCGTATGATTAAACGAGGGCTTATATAGTTTATTTTCTGTGTGTAAATCATAACGATTTTCAACCAGCTGCGCTTCAGGTCTGATATATCCCCAGGGCTTTCGCAAATCAAACCACAACACCGGATTCATATGGTAACGAGGGCCTTGTAGCTTTTCAGGCTCAAGATGATTGGGCCAGCGGAATAAATCATACTGCGCACGCACATCAAAATTAGCCTTCAATGGCAAATCTTGATAGGTTCCCCGTACTTGTATTTGCGGCAATCGCTGATAAATATCATGCACCGGGCTTTGATTAATTGGATTAACGGTTTGATAGCCTTGCAACATGCCTCGCCCAAACCAGTGCTCTCCCGTATACGTCAACGTGCCTTCTTGAAGCAACTGACTTTCTGTCATAACGGTCATATTATTACTAAAATCTTGAAGAAAATAATCATCTGAAATTTGCTGATAATTGACTTCTAGTTTTAATCTATCATTGAATGCGGTATTTTCACGAACAAACACTGACCAACGATTATTCGAGACCCCTTGCAACTGCGGATAGCTCACTTCATGTGCTTTTAAATATCGTCGAAACGCTCTATCACCCGGCAAAAAATTAGCGCCAAAAACGCCTTTGCTGTGTGCTGTCATAAATCGCGTATCGCCCCCAAGCATGAGCCCACGGCGCGTATAAGCATGTGGCAAAATTGTCATGTCATAATTAGGGGCCATATTCCAATAATAAGGCAGTAATACATCCCCGCCCCCTATGTTTGAATAACCCGATGTCGGCATTAAAAAACCTGATTTGCGTGCATTTGAAATAGGAAAGCTCAAGTAAGGCGTGTACAGCACAGGGGTATCATGCAGCGCTAATACAGCGCCTCGTGCAATTCCCTCGTCGCGTGCTTCAGATAATACAATCTCATGCGCTCGAATCGTCCATGCTTTGTCTTTAGGGGAACACGTCGTATACGTTGCCCCTCGCATAAATAAATCGCGATTTTTAAATCGCTGAATTAAATCCGCTTTACCAAACGCAGGTAAACTCGCATGCGCATACGTATGATGAAAGCGATACAAAGCATGATTAATCAAGCCACTTTTTTCTTTTGGATTGAGTCGAACACGCTGCGCACGGATTAAGCGACCCGGCTCCGTATAAATCACATCTCCCAGCAATTCAACTTCCGTCACATGTTGTGTTTTAGGATCGCGATACAAATAGGCGGTTTGAGCTGAGACCATTCTATTATCTTGCTGCACATCGACATGTCCTGATAATTGAGAACGTCCTGCCGATACAAACGACACATCATCTGCACGCACCTGAATAAAATGGGACTGTGTTAGAGCTGGCGGATGAAAACGTGTAATCGGGTAATAAGCGCCATAGCAAATTGGATGCGCCGCATCAGTATCTTGCCACCCCAAACACGATGCAATACGTGCACGCTCAGTCGAATCCCAAGGAGGCTGAGGTGTTTTCACGCACGCTTCGACAATGTCCACAGACGCTGAAAATGCTTGATGTGTTAAAATAAACCCTATTCCTAAACAGAACCAGGTGAATTTTTGCCTAAAACACAATATCCTATTACCTCGCATGTTCTGCTTCATAAAAAAACTTATGATGCACAAAAAATATCATCTATCTAAAAAGGCCAAAAGTATATCATGCTTACACGAGAAAACGCACTGAACACATGGTTAAACAGTCTGATCAATAATAGACCTCATGAATTCACCCCCTTGGCCGGAGACGCAAGCTTTCGTCGTTATTTTCGTCTACGCCAAGGCAACACAACGCGTATTATTATGGATGCCCCCCCAGAGCAAGAAGGCCTTGCCCCATTCATCAGTATTGCTCGCACGTTAGCTGAAGCTGGCGTTCGCACACCGGACATTATTGCTTTTGATTTGAAACAAGGCTTTGCCTTACTGGAAGACTTTGGCGATATCCTACTTTTTGACACACTCACATCCAATACAACCCATCAGCATTATGAGCGCGCGCTCGATACCCTACACAAAATACAACAATGCACCGTACATCAACCTAAGCTCGCATCATTTAATCAAGAGGTCATGCATCAAGAACTTCTGTTATTTCGCACTTGGTTTTTAGACCGCTGGCTTGGACTCACCCTGAGCCATGCAGAAGAACAGCTTTTCAATCATGCCCTCAGCTATATAACAAGCCAAATCATGCAGCAACCCCAATGCTTTATACACCGTGATTACCATACCCGCAATTTATCGCTCATAGGCCCCGATGCAAGTATTGGTATTCTTGATTTCCAAGATGCAATGCTTGGGCCGTTTACCTATGACTTGGTGTCGCTTCTAAAAGATGCCTATGTGGAATGGCCTGAAAGCACACGTACAGAGTGGCTCACTTATTTTTATAATCAACTGCCCAATACATACGGCTGGTCTCGAGATGCTTTTGAACGTGGATTTCACCTATGTGGCCTACAACGTCATCTCAAAATTTTAGGCATTTTTTGTAGGCTCAACGAACGTGACGGCAAACCACGCTATCTACGTGACTTACCGCTTACTTTCGACTATATTTTAACTGCACTCCAAGGGGAAACCGTACTGCGTCCATTTTATGACTTTATGCAAACCCGTGTATGCCCTCTATTTGAAGAGAAAAAAACATCATGAACACAGCCTTACTTTTTGCAGCCGGACGAGGATTACGCTTACGCCCCCTCACCGATACAATCCCGAAACCCTTGTGCACGATCAACGGCACGGCGCTAATTGATTATCACCTTGAAAAACTAGCCGACAGCCCAATTCAGCGCGTCTTAATTAACCACGCTTATTTAGGCGACAAAATTAAACGACATATTCATCAAAAACAATATAAAACGCTTGAGATCATTTATATTCCAGAACCACCGGGCGGCTTACATACCGGCGGCACACTGATTAATGCATTACCCCACCTAGGTGACACACCGTTTTTAGCCATCAATGCCGATATTTTTACTGATTATGATTTTTCAAAAATCACCTGCCCTGACAACAGCTTGGCACATCTCGTACTGATTGAGAAACCAGCGGCTTATAAAACAGCTGACTTTGGCTTAAGCCATGAGAACCAATTATGTAACACCCCAGCAGACTACACGTTTTCAGGCATTGCCTGCTATCAACCCGATTTATTAAAGCAAAAAACAGGAGGCCGAACCTCACTCATTCCGTGGCTTCGAGACGCTGCAGATAACAACGCTGCAACCGGTGAGGTTCACACGGGCCTTTGGTTTGACACAGGCACACCCGAGCGCATTAAAAAAGCCGAGGCCGCTGCAAAAAAAGCCTAGGACCTGTTGGCAGCTCGGCTGTAGCCCTTGTTCCACCTACGTCCGGGCATATCATTATATGGGTATAGTTGATTATACCTTCCCCCGCCCAGCGCTGAATCTTCTACACATCTTGTATATTGACTAAGAGCATGATCAAATTGCGTTCCAAGTTAATTTGGAACGCAATATTTATGAATATATACCCAATACACTTCAAGATGCGAGATCGTGAATGCTTTAAGCGCTGAGAATACTCCCTCTCCCTCAGCGGAAATAAACGTTAAAACATCAAGGTTATGTTAGGGAGAGGGTTGGGGACACTGCCATTAAGTTAAGGAT
>JAHZKG010000011.1 GCA_022600515.1 Gammaproteobacteria bacterium | reverse complement strand
TTTCATGATCTAATCTTGCTACGTAGCGATAACATGTTTCACTGATGCTCAATAAATTGCAGGCCATCCTAATAGAAATTGAATGCTCGCGAACCACTTGTTTCGCGAGCAGGCGCCGTTCCGATGGCCTTGTTACTTTTTGTCTAAAACATCTTTAAGAATATGGGATTTCAGACGCTCTTCAGCGTACATTTTCTTCAGACGACTATTCTCAGCTTGCAATTCTTTCAAGCGCTTCATCATCGGAAGCTCCAGACCTCCATACTTTGAGCGCCATTTATAAAAGGCTGCTGAGCTCATGCCATGTTCTCTACAAAGCTCAGGAACAGGTACGCCTGCTTCAGCTTGTTTCAATATTGACATAATTTTACTATCACTAAATTTTGACTTTTTCATGCAGAATCTCCTCCGGCATAGATTACGAGGAAGTTCTGTATGAAAGAGTCAAAATTTAATGATATAACGCATAAGTAAGTTATGGCACCCAATATTAATATCTCTTTATGAATTAAACAGCGTAGTCTATTTTCTCCAAGCGATCTTCAACACTTGGATGCGTCGTAAACGGGGTTGCAAACGTTTGCATGGCATTAAAGTGTGCGGGATCAATAAAGTAAGACTCTCGCCGAATTTCATCATGCGAAATTTGTGCATATGCTTTGCTAAGCAAATCTATTCTTTCGTAATGGATATTGTTCACGATTGATAATGCCTCACCCAACGGTTTATTATCTTTCATGAGTTTCACAACCACTTGATCAGCGCAGTAAACTCTATCTTGACGCAAAAAGAAACGAAGTAAAAAAGTACCCAGAGGTAATAAAAATCGTTGTATTTTCAAGAGCTGGGAAACAAAGCGCATAGGTATTGTTTTTTTCTCTTTCGGTTTAATCAAATAAGCATAAAAAAACCAATCAGAAATAATAAGTAACGCATGACTGGCCAAAGCAACGAGTAAAGTCAGTCGATTGTCCCCCATTTTAAGATGTGTTAACTCCGAAGCAATCACCGCTTGCAGCTGTGGTTGACTTAAACAATCAACCATCCCTTGGGTAATAACAATATATTGATTTTTTTCATTGCTACCACTTACAAAAGCATTTGGGTATGAAACCTCTGCAAGATATACTCTAGGCACAAAGGTTATTTTCATTGCTTTAGAAATTTTTTGAACTGTATTGAGTAAGTGCTTATTTGCCTGGTTTAACTTTTCTGTATTGCTTAAAAGCCGTATTGGTAAACCTGCGAGCATGACTTCTTCATTCATCAGATAAAGAAACGTAATTAATGCAATGCCTATAACGCAGCCGATAAGGCCCGCATACATTGGCTGATTAAGCAGTGTAACGGGTGTGTCCATAGTAAAATATAATATTTTGTTGTACGCAAAACAAAAGCTTAGGTCGAGAATAACCCCAATCCCGGTACAATTAAAAATAAAAACAATGATCAGTATGTTAGCTAAAAATTGATTTTTTTTACGCCATTCATGCCAATTAATCGTTATGTCTTTCATTGTGACTATGCCCTATGCTTTATCTGAAAATATTTTAATGTAGCACATAAATTCAATTGTGACTTTACTTTGATTGCCTTGAAAATTTATCTTTTAAAGAACCAATAGCGCGACGAATTTTTTGCTCCGGACGGGGTTTAAATACAGCAGTATCTAAAAAATAGGGCTTATCTTCGGGAGATTGCTCAGAAAAAAAGTAGTTAAATATACAGCATCGCGGTTCGTTAGATACAACAGGGCTAACCGCATGCCATGCAGTACTGTTTGTTTCCATAACGACTAAGCGATTAAATAAGCTGGGCACAAGCACATGATGCTCAATGGCCTCATCCCATAACTCATAATTTCCCCCATTCTTTTCTTGCCAGTTGGGTGATGCGTAGTAGAGTACATTCATTGTTCGATAATAGCGTTTGTTTTCTGCATCATGGGAAATATCTAAATGAGGGTTAATATAATAGCCTTTCAGTAGCGTACTAATGCCCCCCGCATGACGCGTTGGATCAGGTATTTGATTTTTAACCCCGGTTATCTCTTCAATCGCTGCAACAACGCTTGGATTTTGAATGGCTGAATTAATGTCTTGTAACAAAGCTGCTGCATCGGTTAGATGCGTGTACTTTAATTTTATTTTTCCAGCACTGCGTAATACATGCATTTGCTTTGGGTTTGGAAAGCTCGCGTATATTTGATTTGCAATCTCAGCCGGGAGCAAATTATCCACGACAAAATAACGGGCTGTTTTTATAGAGCGCTCAAGCGCAAAGTCTTTTGTTAAGCTTTCTTTGGCTTCATGTAAGCGTGCAACAATCATATCTGTTAGTTCACGTTCCATATTCATATTTTTCTCAAATTTAAAGCACATTATTGTTCAATAAGCATATCAGTATGCATTGCATAACAACATCACGCTGATGTTATTATGCAATGCTCAGATGATTTCATCCGAATGACTTAGGATGACGGTGGCATCGGCAGCACATGCTCCTCACCTGCCGCGGCTTGGTTATTGCTAGAAAAAACACTTGGCATACTCCAACCAAATATCGAACTAGGCACAACAGATACAGCTGGCTCTCTAAGTATTACACCTAAATCACGCGCTAAGGCTTGTGTTGCTTCTTGTGTTGCTGCTTCCAACTGCTTCGAAATATTCGCTAACGGCTTTACTGGTCGCTCACCTTTATAGTATCCTGCTTTTTCCTCAATCGCCTGTTGCATCGCTTGAGGTATAATTTCTGATGCAAAACCTTGAGCTTGCCCCAAATCAGAATCCAAAAAATCTGAACTCGAATCATCGTCCTCTCCGACCTTTGATTTTATGCCCATACTTATTCCAACCATTGATTAAAAATAATGACCAAGCAATTTATGCAATAAATCTCGAATATTTGAAATTTATGCTCATTACAAAAGCTTCACTCTGCTCGTGGATCTATTTCAGACATAACGGGAGTCGTTTGCGTCATAATCTGAAAAGGTTCTTCTTGAGGAGGACTTTCTTTTTGTGTTTTTCTCCAAAGAAATACTGAGGCAATGCAACCAAAAACCAATATGAAATAAATGAACAAACCATTTTCATTGGGTTTGTGCATAAAAATTGGCGCTACAAAGGGACCTAATGTCGCACCAAGACTATACGACAGTAATAAAGCTTGAATACCTGCAACAATATCTTTCGACTCTAAAGCATCACAAGAATAACTAATACTAATCGGATAAATTGTAAACGTAAAACCACCAAATAAAGTAATCAAAACCAGTGACAAGACATAATTTTTAAATAAAAACATGAACAGTAACGAGGTTAACATCACAAGCAAAGATATAATTACAACAACTAAACGTCGATCAAAAATATCTGATAATTTTCCAACAGGATACTGGAGCATCATTCCCCCCATAATCAGGCAAAACATAAACACAGCAACCTTTGAGTCCTCGTGATATATATTTGATACTAAAATAGGAAAAAGCGCATAAATAGCACTTAAAGCCATACCTGCAAAAAAACAACCTAAAAAACCAGACGTTGTTTTTTCATAAAGGTTTCTTAATTTCATGTTAGATGGCTCATCAAACTGCGGCATCGAAACATAAGTCATACATAAAGGTATAACTGATAGTGAACATAACATTGCTGATATACCATATGATAAGAGATCATTTGTTGTATCTAAGTTAATAAGAAGTTGACCAAAAGCTTGTGCAGCATAAAATGTCATCATATATAAAGACAATATACGTCCCCTTATTAGAGGCGTGCTGTTACATAGTAACCAGCTCTCTATCACAACAAATACCCCTGCTGTTCCAAAACCAGCAATAAAACGAAGCACTAACCAAAATGGCATATTATAAAATATGCCATGAAAAATAGAGATGACAGCTAAAGTAGAAGCAAATGTGGAAAATGCTCTTATATGACCCACCCTTACTATAAAGCGCTCTATCTTAAATGACCCACAAACTAAACCTGCATAATACATACCCGTCATTGCCCCAATAAGAATGGGGGGCTCTTTATGAAGATTTAAGGTAAGTGAAAGCAACGTTAAAAAAAATCCGCTGCCAAAAACAAAAATAAACAGACTAAATAATGGAGCAACTGTTTTTTTAAGAATATCTAGCATATGTTTCAATTCAAGTATTTTAATAATACAGCTATATACGCTAAATTTTTAATTTTGCAAGTTTTTTTTGTTCCCTATCAGATAAAGAGTGGTTTATGACCTCTTTGACCTATATATGGGAATAAACTTCCATATAAAATGCACCTAACAATTTATACCTCTATCGCTCCAGTTTAATTATTTTTAATTATTTTTTAAACATCTATTGCTAAAACTTGGCCATTGGATTCAAATATTTTCACACTCATTATGGGTTCTTGACAAACTTTCAAGTTTTCATCAATTAACAACATGTGATTAAGGAAGTGTAATAGTTAGGGTTTAGTGCCACTGCACCTGTTTGATTGGATAGCATTTAATATCTCCTTATACATCATAAGCTAAGCCGTAAACGCATTAATGCCCGTAATGTGCCGCCCAAGTGTTAAAATATGTACGTTATCCGTGCCTTCATAAGTAAAAACAGATTCAAGATTTAACATATGGCGAATCACATGATATTCGAGGCTAATCCCATTCGCCCCCAATAAATTACGACACGTACGCGCAATTTTTAATGCTTCACGACAAGCATTGCCTTTTAAAAGCGAAATCATTGCAGGATTTTCTTGATGTGCGCCTTTCAGGCGGCCCACATGTAAATTCATGCATTTTGCTTTTAAAATTTCGGTATAGATTAAGGCAAGATCTTTTTGAATCAACTGAAATCCAGCCAACGATTGATTAAACTCCTTACGCTCAATCAAATAATCACGCGTTAAATCAAAACACGCCTCAGCAGCACCCATAGCCCCCCAAGCAATCCCATAACGTGCTTGGCTCAAACAACTTAAAGCCGCACCCAAACCACGTGTTGTGCCAGGTAATAAATTCTCATCAGGAATAAACACATCTTCAAAAAATAACTCACCTGTAAGTGATGCGCGCAACGACATTTTTAAATGCATTTCTTTTTGAATAAAGCCCTTCATGCCCTTTTCGACTAAAAAGCCTCTAATGCCCTCTTCTGTTTTAGCCCAAATAATCGCAACATCTGCAATATTACCGTTGGTAATCCAAATTTTTGAACCATTAAGACAATATCCACCAGCTACTTTTTTAGCATAGGTATGCATGCTAGATGGATCAGACCCTGCATTAGGCTCGGTTAAACCAAAACATCCGATTAATTCGGCTTTGGCCATTTGAGGTAGCAAATGCTTTTTTTGTGCTTCTGAGCCATATTTAAAAATGGGATACATACAAAGCGAACTTTGGACTGAAACAAAACTTCTAAGACCGCTGTCTCCACGCTCAAGTTCCTGACAAATCAGTCCATATGCAACATAAGATGCTTCTGATCCGCCATACTCAGCTGGAAGTGTCAGACCTAACAACCCCATTTCAGCTGTTTTTTTAATAAACTCTTCTGGAAAAACAGCGTCTTCAAATGCCTTTGGCATCGCAGGAATAATATCTTTTGTAACGAAGCGCTTGACCGTATCTCGAATCATGCGTTCATCGTCTTGCAACTGCTCATCTAAAACAAGCAAATCATCCATAATTATTTATCCCAATTTAAAAATTGCTTAAAAGTATAAAGGCTTAAAATTGGTAAAGCGAGATGAAATCCTCTAGACTTTTAAATAAAAAGGATAAACTATGAAATGGATAGCAACAGTCAGTATATTCCTTATATTAACAAGCTGCTATCGCAATGGACGAGACGCTATTGAAGCACATCAGGTGATTGCTGAACCCAGCAATCGCTGGGTTCATTGGGGACAAGAAGAACCTACCAATGTGACAGAGGGCAAGAAAATAACATCGCTCAATCCTTGTAAACAAAGTATTTAGGTACTTTTAAGTATCTACACAAGCTGCTATTTCAGCACGCATTTCTCGAATTTGATTCTGCTCATCAACAAACACAACGGTAGGTTCAAGTGCCCGACAAAGGCTTTCTTCGATTTGAGTGAACGACGCGATGATAATTAAATCACCCGGTGACACCAAACGCGCTGCAGCACCGTTAACACATACCGATTTTGAATGAGACTTTCCTTCGATAGTATACGTCTCAAAACGTGTGCCTGCTGTGATATTCCAAATACTCACCGCTTCATGTGGCAGTAAATCAGCAGCCTCTAAAAGCTGTGGAGACAGCGTGATGCTGCCTTCATAATTTAAATCAGCGTGCGTAATGGTTGCTCGATGAATTTTGGATTTTAGCATCCGTCGATACTGCATAATACGGCTCTCTTAAAAATTAAAACAGCGCATTATTCCACACTTTCAACGAAATCACACCCTTCTTTAGGACAAATCAATTGCTTGCCTGAACGCTTGGTTTCTTTCAAAGTTAAATGTGGCCAAGCACATTTCGGACAGACTTTATCAACCGGCTCATTCCAAATGGCATAATCACATTTAGGATATTCTTTACAAGAATAAAATATTTTTCCTCGTCTGGACTTTCGCTTTAATAGCGTGCCCGTCAGGCATTTTGCGCAAGAAACCCCTGTATCTGCTGGTTTTTCAAGGGGCTCAATGAACTTACAACCAGGATAGCCTGTGCATCCAATAAAACGTCCAAATCGACTGGTTTTAATTTGTAACGCGCTTTGGCATTGTGGGCACTCACGCCCTTCAACAATTTCAGGTTCTGCAGGTTTATCACCTGAAGCGCCGTCCATATCTTTTGTGTAGTCACAATCAGGATAACCCGTGCATCCAACAAAACGGCCTCTTTTGCCTAAGCGAATTGCGAGTGGCTTTTCACACTTAGGGCATTTTTCATCGAGTGCTTCTGTTGTAACATCTTTACGTTGCACTTGCTCATCAATACGATGTACTTCTTCAATAAATGGCTTCCAAAAAGCTTCAAGCACTGGTACCCATTCATTTTCGCCCCGTGCAACAGCATCTAACGTATCTTCAAGCTCTGACGTAAACTGATAGTCTACATAGCGTGTAAAATATTTCGTTAAAAAATTTCCAACAATCCGTCCAACATCTGTCGGTGTAAATCGTTTTTTCTCTACGGTCACATATTCACGTTGTTGTAATGTATGAATAATCGAAGCGTAAGTTGATGGTCGCCCAATATCAAACTCTTCAAGTGCTTTAACTAAGCTTGCCTCTGAATACCGTGGTGGTGGCTCAGTAAAATGCTGATCGGCTCGAATATCCAATAATTTTACTTTTTCTCCTACTGCAAAAGCAGGCAATGTGGTGTCTTTTGCATCCTCTTTTTTAGCGTCATCCAAGCCTTCTTCATACACAGACAAAAATCCAGGAAAAACAATCACGGAACCATTCGCACGAAAACGGTGGCCATCGCCACAGATGAAATCAACAGCAACCGTATCAAGCAATGCATCAACCATTTGTGAGGCAAGTGTTCGCTTCCAAATTAAGCCATAGAGCTTGATTTGATCTGGTGTTAATGCTGATTGCAACGCTTCAGGGGCATTTTTAATATCCGTCGGACGAATCGCCTCATGCGCTTCTTGAGCATTTTTTGATTTGGTTTTATAAAACCGAACATCTTTAGGGCAATTTTCATCACCAAAGCGTGATTGTATATAGGCTCTTATTTCATCTAATGCTTCTCCGGCTAAATGAACCGAGTCAGTACGCATATAGGTAATTAAACCGACTGTGCCCGAGCCAATATCAATCCCTTCATAAAGCTGTTGTGCAACAGACATCGTTTTTCGCGCAGTAAACCCGAGTTTTCGAGCCGCCTCTTGTTGCAATGTTGATGTAATAAAAGGGGGAGCAGGTCTTCTTTTACGTTGTTTTTTATCGACTTTTTCAACAGACAAGCTACCATCGGCTACTTTTAATAATGCATCGCGCATCTCATGCGCTTTGTCTGTATCTGTAACTGTAAACTGCTCAAGTTTCTCGCCTGAATAATGCGTCAGACGTGCTTCAAACCCAATTTTTTTTGTTTCTGAAAGCGCTTGTAGCCGCCAATATTCTTGTTTTTTAAATTTTTCAATTTCTTCTTCACGCTCAACAATTAAACGTAAAGCAGGGCTTTGGACACGTCCAGCAGATAAACCCGGACGCACTTTTTTCCATAACAGTGGAGATAAATTAAAGCCTACTAAATAATCAAGTGCACGTCTTGCTTGCTGTGCATTCACCATATCCATTGACACTTCACGTGGATTCTCAATCGACTTTTTAACAGCCAATTTTGTGATTTCATTGAAAACAATTCGATGCACTGGTTTGTCTTTAAGTAATCCTAACTCCTGCATGAGCTCTTGAACATGCCATGAAATCGCCTCACCCTCGCGATCCGGGTCAGTTGCCAATAACAAAACATCTGCTTTTTTAAGTGCTTTTGATATTTTGTCAACATGGCGCGCATTGCGCTCAATCGGTGTGTACGTCATTGCAAAAGCATGCTCAGGATCAACAGAGCCTTTTTTTGCAGGTAAATCACGCACATGTCCGTATGAAGCCAATACTTCATAACCAGGTCCCAGATATTTCTGAATGGTTTTAGCTTTTGCGGGCGACTCAACAATCACCAAGTTCTTAGTCATGCAGGTTTAACCTTATTAATAGATCCAAACAAATATAAATTAATGTAATGGTAAGCCATCTTCTTTTTGATACAAGACCAAATCTAAGAAAGCAAGCTGATCTGCACCTAAACTATCAGCTAAAGTACTTCGGATGGTCCATTTTGTTTCCTGAAGATTCACAAATCTTGACTCAGAAAACAGAAGACGATTAATAATAAGCTCCATTACATCTGAAGATAAAACGCCTAAACGCTCTAAACGCTTTAAAAACTGATGGCTAGCTTTCGTGAGTTTGTGCTCTTCTTCAAGTGTAAAAACACGCATACTGTCTTTATCTGCTGAACGAAACCACATCATTTCGAATGTTTTCTTTTTACCTTCAGTGGAAGTCACTTGAAGATCGGTTGACTGGCCTGCTTTGGCTTCATCAGGCATTTCAGGTACATAAGCTTCTTTTAGTTGCGTTAGCGTTTTTTCAAACAACGTAAGTAACATCTCAAGCAAATTATTTTCTTTCATTTATATACACCTTATATAGCCTCCAGGGACCGCCTGTATCTGTCCTTGAAGTTCTAACTCTGCCAGATCAGTAATTACATCCTCAACTGGTAAACTGCTTCGACCCACGATGCTATCCACTGTGGTTACTTCAAAACCGATATACGTTGTTAAGGAACCTGTTCCACCCATGGAAGAATCAAGTTCTTTACCAGAACCTCTAAACCTCCTATCTACACACAACTCTTCCAGCACCTCCCGTGGCGACGTAACCAATGCCGCTCCTTGTTGCAGTAATGAATGACATCCTTTTGCTTGTGGGTTATGAATCGACCCAGGTAAAGCCATCACGCCTCGATTTTGCTCCAAAGCCAAGCGCGCAGTTATCAATGAACCACTCTTAAGAGAGGCCTCTATCACGAGAGTGGCCAAAGATAGTCCACTTATTATACGATTTCTGCGTGGAAAATGTCCAGCTATTGGTGTGGTTCCCAGTGGAAACTCACTTAAAAGTAATCCCTTCGCCTGAATCTCATCTGCTAATCTTGCATGTTGTCGCGGATAAATGCAATCGATTCCTGCACCTAATATTGCAATTGTTTTTCCTTTCGCTACAAGACATCCTCTATGAGCCTGTCCATCGACCCCACGCGCAAGCCCACTCACAATCGTAATCCCATGGGCACTGAGATCCCGAGCAAACTCAAAGGCAGCATTTGCCCCAATAGATGATGGCAATCGACTCCCTATAATTGAAAGTTTGGGGCCGTCTAGAGCAGCCAATAAACCACTGGCATATAACACAGGTGGAGCATCTGGTATCTCCTTAAGACAAACAGGATAATTATTATCAGTCCAAGTAATTAATGTCTGATGCGGCACTTCTTGCCAACGCAAATCGGGGTTAATCATGTCTTTTTTTGCTAATACAAGGCTTTTTGCAATGCGCTCTGAGAAACCAGCGTGTATAAAATCACTTACTGACTGCTGAAAAATTTCTTCTGGTTCAGGCCAATAAGTTAATAATTTATTAATAGTCCGTGGCCCAACATGAGGCATGCGGTTGAGCAATAATAAAGCCTGCTTGGTATCCATAAGGTTGGTATCTTCCATGTGTTATATAATATATGCAATTTCCCTAAAGCACGTGGAATAGTATATAATAATCTCTTTAGAATTAGCTAGCTTAAAAATTACTATGGCATTGCATCAAGTTATTTATCTTCCAGATACACGACTGCGTAATAAAAATGCGCGAATCGATACATTTGACAGCCAACTTACAACGCTAATTGACGATATGTTCGACACCATGTACCACGCTAAAGGTGTTGGCCTGGCAGCGCCTCAAATAGGCATTAACTTACAGCTCACCGTAATTGATGTCATAGGCGATAAAACCAATCAATACGTACTGATTAACCCTGAAATTATCGCTTCTGAAGGTGAAATAAAATACCAAGAAGGATGCCTTTCGGTACCAGGCGCTTACGATACCGTCATACGCGCCGACAAAGTCACTGTGCGTGCACAAGACCCTACCGGCAAAACATTTGAAATAACAGCCGACGGCTTACTCGGGCATTGCTTTCAACATGAAATTGATCACCTTAATGGCAAACTTTTTATTGATCATCTTTCACCGATTAAACGTGCCATGGCCAAGAAAAAACTTGAAAAATTCAAACGCCAACAAGCAGGCTAATGATTGAATATGACCGCTTTAAATATCGTTTTTGCCGGAACCCCGGCTTTTACTTGTCCCGCACTAGATGCCATTACTGCATCCAACCACCACCTTTCAGCCCTTTATACACAACCTGACAGACCGAAAGGACGTGGCCGTACAGTACAAGCTTCTGCTGCAAAGCAATGGGCTGAAGCGCATGATGTGCCAGTATACCAGCCGCTTAATTTTAAAACTCAAGCAGCAAAAGACGACCTTATCGCACTCGCACCCGATGTATTGGTTGTAATTGCATATGGGCTAATTTTACCCCCTGAGGTGCTTAGTATTCCACGTTTAGGCTGTATTAATGTACATGCTTCTTTGCTTCCAAAATGGCGAGGAGCGGCCCCTATTCAATACAGCGTGCTACATGGTGACAAAACAACCGGTGTCAGCATCATGCAAATGGATGCTGGCATGGATACAGGCCCCGTTTTTAAAACGGCTAGCTGCCCTATTGGGCCTCATACCACCTCCGGTGAATTGTACGACCAGCTCTCAACTCTTGCTGCAGCCCCACTCATCAGTGTTTTAGATGCTTTGGCATCAAACACCCCTATTAAAGCAATTACTCAAACTAATCAGTTAGCAAGCTATGCTCCTAAAATTACAAAACAAGATGCAATCATTAACTGGACACAACCAGCCACACATATTGCTCAGCAAATTCAGGCTTTTAACCCTTGGCCTATTGCACGGACTAACGCCGGCGACGAAGTCCTTAGAGTGCATCAAGCAACCACAGTCAATCAAACAACCACAGAGCTTCCTGGCACTATTTTGGACATTAATAAAACAGGTATATTCGTTGCGACAGGGCTTCATATTTTACAAATACGAACCATTCAATTTGCAGGCGGAAAAGCACTTACACTGTCCGATTGGCTCAATGCGAATAAACAAACCCTTTACCCAGGCCTTATTCTAAAATGACATCCAATAAACCAACTGAACGAGCTGAAGCATTACAAGCTCTGCTTGAAGTTGTTGAGAAAAAACGTTCGCTTGCTCATCTTAAAGCAAACTTAACCCCTTTTGCCCAAACCTTATGTTTTGGCGTGTGCCGGCATTATTTTAAATTAAATGCTATCGCAACTTATTTACTTAAAAAACCACTTAAAAAAACAAAAGTACAGCTCACTTTACTCTTGGGCTTATATCAACTGATTGAACTGGACTTGCCTGAATATGCTGTCCTTCACGAGACAGTCGCCTTACTGCGTCAGCCACATTTGGCATGGGCCAAAAGTTTAATCAATGCTATTTTGAGACGATACTGCCGAGAAAAAGAACAAATAAATCAAGCGCTTTTAGACAGTAACAATCCTGCCTATTTATATAATCACCCTGATTGGTTACAGCAACGTCTACAAGTGGCTTGGCCTCATCATTGGGAAAGCCTTATTCAGGCCAATAATACACACCCTCCCATGAGCCTTCGCGTCAACGGACGCCAAACACATCGCGAAGCGTATCAAGCACGATTACAAGCCCAGAACATTCAATCAGAGTCTTTAGCGCACACAACCCACGGCATAAAACTCTCTAAGCCTATTGATGTACACCAACTCCCTGGTTTTAAAACAGGTGAAATATCTATACAAGACGGAGCCGCACAACTTGCAGTCACGCTACTTTCACTCAAACCACATCTTAGCGTGCTCGATTCCTGTGCAGCGCCCGGAGGAAAAACGTGTCATATACTCGAAACAGAACCTCAGCTTAAAGCCTGTGTTGCGCTCGATATAGAGCCCAAGCGCATGCTAAGAACAAAAGAAAATTTAGCACGTTTAAACCTTGAAGCAACCTGCATCTCAGGCGATGCAAAAAAAACAAATACATGGTGGGATGGACAGTTATTTGACCGCATTTTACTCGATGCGCCGTGTTCAGCAACCGGCGTTATTCGCCGCCATCCCGATATCAAACTCTTACGAACACCTGAAGACATTACAAGCATCACAAAAACACAGGCAGAATTACTCAGTGCTTTATGGCCCCTATTGGCGCCCGGCGGCTTATTTATCTATGCAACATGCAGTATTTTACCTGAAGAAAACGATGAACAAATTGCAGCCTTTATAAAAAAACAGGCTGATTGCAGCTTTGTATCAGAAGAAAATGCGTGGGGACATGCCACCGGGCACGGTTGGCAAATTTTGCCCGGAGAACATCACATGGATGGCTTTTTCTATAGCAAATTATCTAAACATCACTCCTGACCAGCCGTTGGAATTTCTCGTTTATCACAAGCACAGTCTGTTTTTTGATTGGGCGGCATCGGTACTTCTGAAAAATCAGCAGGAAAACACGCGCCCACATTCCAAGCAATAGTATCCCCTTTGACTTCCTCAGGTAGCGACCAATATCGTTTTGCATAATACAATTTTTTTGCTTCTTCTTTCCATAAAGTAGGCGTGAAACTAGATCTCAGCATAAAACGTTGCTTGGGTTTTGCCTCAAACGATTGTCGCGTCCAAGAGGTACCTTTAGGCACCGTAATTGTCATTAATACCGTATTATCTTCAGCATCAAGCACATCCACCTTAACCGCATAATCTTTCCAGCAACTGCCTTTGACCATGGTAACAAAACAAGGAAACGCCATTACCTGTCCTGCAAACAAAGAAAGCCCTAAAACAAAACCTGCAGATTTTAATTTATTCAACATGAGTAAAATATCCTGTTTTTATATCAGATAAGAAAAGTATAGACGAAATTTATTTTTTTTATTGCTTTTCTTTACCTCACACGATACCCTTCGTGCCGTTGGAGAGGTGGCCGAGTGGTTGAAGGCGCACGCCTGGAAAGTGTGTATACGTTAATAGCGTATCGAGGGTTCGAATCCCTCTCTCTCCGCCACCCTACGTTCTTCGAACTTCGGGCAGCACACCAGAAGTGAGGTAGAACTAGGAGTGTCTCACGAAG
Source organism: Gammaproteobacteria bacterium (assembly GCA_022600515.1). Taxonomy (GTDB): domain Bacteria; phylum Pseudomonadota; class Gammaproteobacteria; order Legionellales; family Legionellaceae; genus JAALKW01. Next base: position 2,911 of record JAHZKG010000011.1, on the reverse strand, counting down.
GTTCTGTCGCATCTGTTGAAGGAGTTTCTCAAATACACGAAGATATTGGATTTTAGGCACTATGAGGCCATGAGCATTTTAAAATTCTCGAAAGCATAAAGGTTTTCACCAGCTCCAATAATCTGACACTTTTGAATCATACGAATATTTTCTATACCAGCAATAGTAATTTTTGCAGATTGGAAGTTTTTGAAACCCAACATAGGCTTCGTTCGTTTCTTTATAAATCGGTGATCTTGTTCTACGATATTGTTTAGATATTTATTCTGCCGAATCTCAATTTGCTGATCTTCAGAAAACATTGTATTTGCACTATTAAGCGCTGCAATGTTACTACCACTTTTATCAATATTTACTTTTTCTGGATGAGTATTGTTCTTAAACGCTTTACGAAAAAATGCCTTAGCAGCGGCTTTATCTCTACGATTCCTTAGCAAAAATTTTATGGTATTACCAAGTGAATCTACCGCCCTGTAAAGATAAATCCACCTGCCATTCAGTTTGATATATGTTTCATCCATACGCCAACTTGATCCTACTGGCTTTTTTCTTTTTCTAACTTGTTTATCTATCAATGGTACAAATTTTATTATCCATCTTTGAAGTGTGCTATGATCTATTACAGCTCCTCTAATACTAGCCATTTCTTCGAGTTCGCGATAACTCAAACTGAATCTGCATTTCATATATACAAATAGCATTATTACTTCTGGTGATGAACAAAATCCTTTGAAATATTTAAATAATTTAGGTGAAATTTTAAAGAGCATTTGAACCTATTTTCATACAATCATACTTAAATATTTTGCACTTGGCAACAGACGCGACAGAACCATTAACTTCATAAACCCCTCTATAAATTAAAATGCCGATATTATGCTTATAATGTGCCGATAAATTTGTCATTAACCCTCCTCTCTCAAAAAGTCAGAGATGTCAATTATTCGATAAAAATAATCACTGGTAGCGACATTGCTAGACACGCCGCCAATGTGAAATAGCACTGGAATGACAGCAAACCCTTTTGGCACTTTTAATGCTTCTACTTTCTCTTGTACTTCAGATATCACATCTACTCCTAATTCTCGGCGTTTAAACTTAAACTCGCAGACAAATAGGTTCTTAGTTGTCGTTTGAATTAGGAAATCTATTTGGCAACCGGCCTTGGTCGTTGATTTAGACTGCCTAAATGGGCCACTCGCAATAATATCAGTCGGATTGATGCCTATACTTGCCAATAGTGCATTTCTATTTTGTAAAAGTAGTTGTTCTAACTGTAAGCCAATATGCGCTTCAAACCCAGGTAAGCTTGATATAGCCGTATTCTGAAATCCATTTAAATCAATTTTATTTCGCTGAGGCTCTATGAGCTTTAAATAGAAGCGCATGTAGGGGTCAGAGATACGATACAGACTCTGTTTAAGTGGCTTATTTGTTTTAAATGACCAAAGATTTTGTTTTGATACAAAGCCAGCAATAATTAAATGTTCCATAAAACTGCTTAAGGTGCCGCTATGAGGAAATCCTGTTATTTTGCGCACATCAGCTAGAGTTTTCATGCCATCTTTGAGACTATCAAGAATTTTTTTATAAGAAGCGCCTTTACCATTAAATAAATCGTGGAAAATACGATCGAATTCTAGAACAAGTAAGCTATCTTTTTCAAAGCACAATTGCTTGATTAAATCATCAGCTGTCTGGCCAGGCGTAATTTGTTCCAAGTACCAGGGAATACCGCCTAAGATACTGAGTAATTTATATGTATCGTAATCTGAGCCTTGGAAGCCTGAGGTGCGGAGTAATTTATTTGCATCGCGTATTGGAAGTGGTTCTAAGGTAATAGTCAGATTAATACGTCCAAAAAATGCAGTGCTTTTTAGGATATTCTCTTCAATCCATGTTGATACCGAACCGCAAAAAACAACCATAATAGGGAGCTGTTGTTTATCCCACCAAGCTTTGAGTTTGGGAATAAAACTTGGATCTTTAGAGCCCATCCATGAGATTTCATCAAATAAGATAATATCACCCGGTTTAATATGGCTACTTAAATGTTCAAAGGCATCAGTCCAATCCTGGAATGTAAAAGGTGGCAGCTTTAGTGCGCCAGCAAGCTGGCGTGCAAAATGATCGCGCTGGCTTTGATCATTCATACCTTCTTGTGGTGCAAGTCCAGCAAAATCCCAAAGTCTATTTTCTGAACATGATGATGCAAAGAAATTGATTAACCGACTTTTGCCGACTCTCCGCCGGCCTTTGACGACAACTAAGTTAGGTGTTTTTTTCTTATGAAGAGCCTTTAAGCGATCTAACTCATTTTTTCGACCAATAAATACCTGTGTTGCCATCATAACCTCTTATGCTTTATTTATTAGTTATGATATAATGAGACCTAACTCAAGTCAAAATAAATTGCTCAAAATGCACTTTATCTTAAAATGAGATTGTATGATTGTGCTCGCCATGACGCCAATATCACGGAAACCGTGATTCTAGGGACACGCAGAGCTTATTATCGAAAACTGATCTTGCCCTGAAATGACGGACACCCTGCTAAGAGAGTAAAATCTACAGCAGAGGTGAAAAATGAATATTATAAAATCAGAACAAAGAGCTGTCAGAAAGAAATATAGCCCCCAATTTAAAGATCTTGCACTTGAGCGGACAGAAAAAGAAGGTGTGCCTCAAGTAGCTAAAGATCTGGGACTTGCCGAATCACTTTTATATTCATGGAAAGCGCAGAAGAAAAAAGGTGGTGACTCAATTGAAAACCAGAAGCTTTTCATCACACGCGGTTTAGTATGTAGCATGAGTAAGCGCGGCGACTGCTTTGACAATGCTGCCATGGAAAGCTGGAACCATAGTTTCAAAGTTGAGGCAATTCATGGGGAGAAATTAGCAACGAGGGCTC
>JAHZKG010000091.1 GCA_022600515.1 Gammaproteobacteria bacterium | reverse complement strand
AGGCAATCGCACGCAAAAAATCAGCTCAGCACGGTTTAATGCGTTTGACTCCCCTAATTTTCCACACTTAGCCGAAGTGGGCGCACAAATTAATATGGCCAGCGGGTTATTATTGCCTCAATCACAGCAGCCTTTTCACAAACAACCGCTGCGTTCGGCGGCGATTGCAAGCTTTCGATTGTGGCCGGGTATTTCATTTGATTTATTAGATGCGCTATTGCACATGCCAATAGAGGCCTTGGTGCTTGAAACCTATGGCGCGGGCAATGCACCCAATCAAATAACCCGCTTTTTGGATATGCTCAAAGCCGCCTCTGACCGAGGCATTATTTTAATTAATAGCAGCCAGTGCACGCATGGGGCTGTTCAAATGAGTCAATATGCAACGGGCCATGCATTAAAAGAAGTGGGCTTGTTAAGTGGCCATGATATGACGCCTGAGGCAATCTATTGCAAATTACTTTATTTACTCAGTAAATATGATAATCCGGTGCAAATAAAAGCCGAAATGGAGCAATCACTGGTGGGTGAGTTGTAGTAAGATGTTCGTCCTGGCTATAATGCTATGGCATTGGAAGTTCACTATAACAATGAATTATCAATGTTGTAATGTATCGCATTTTGTTTTCCGTATGATATAGTAAGAAGTAGATAGTTCATGTTAAACATGAACTTTGTATGCTTTGTTGTTTTAACATGAGGGGTGTATGCCTGGACCAAAAGAGCAGATAGGCAAACTAATGCGTGAAGTCGGTGAGCTTCTGACCGTTTCCGCTGCGGCAGATGTACTCGGTGTATCAAAAACTGAGGCATCTAAAATGCTAGCGCGTTGGGTTACTCAAGGTTGGCTAACACGCATTCGTCGTGGACTTTACGCTATTGTACCCATTGATGCTCTTAATAATCAGCAAGCATTGGATGATGAATGGGTACTGGTGCCAGAGTTATATTCTCCCGGCTATATTGGTGGATGGTCTGCAAGTGAATACTGGGATTTTACTGAGCAAGTGTTTCGTGAGGTTTGTGTACTAACGGAACAACCGGTTATACATAAAAAACATGAAGTTTATCATATTGCTTTCTTACTGACGCATATACCCCAAAAAATGAATTTTGCTACGAAAACCATTTGGAAAAAAAACAGGAAAATATTTATTTCGGATCCACATAAGACGATGATAGATATGCTTTATAGTCCCCAGTTGGGCGGCGGTATTCAACATATTGTTGATTGTTTTAAAGCGTATGTAGACAGCGTTCATCATTCACCAGAGAAATTGGCTGCATACGTAATACAAGTAGGAAGCGGTGCTGTGTTTAAGAGGCTTGGTTTTTTGTACTCAAAGATTATAGGACATGAAAATGAACTGACGAAAATGTGTCGTCAACATTTAACGCAAGGCATCGCGTACTTGGATCCAGCCATTAAACATGGACGCATCATTACGCAATGGCGGCTGCATGTACCAGAACAATTACAATTTTAGGATTAACACGTGATATCCAAACAAGCGCTTTTACAAATGGCGACAAATGCGAATCTTTCAGCCCAAGTTATTGAGAAAGATTATTTATTAGGTTGGCTACTTGCCGGGATTGGTCAACATGCTGTGTTAAGTAAGTCGTGGGTTTTTAAGGGTGGAACCTGCCTGAAAAAATGTTATTTCGAAACGTATCGTTTTTCTGAAGACTTAGATTTTACGTTGAAAAATGAGGCTCATTTAGATATTGATTTTCTCAAAAATACCTTTTCAGAAATAGCGGATTGGGTCTATGAAGTGACGGGGATAGACTTCCCGGTTGATAAAATGCGCTTTGATAGTTACAAGGATGGTACATGCCAAGGGCGTATTTATTATCGGGGGCCTATTGCACCCACTTCGCCACGACAAATGCCAAAAATAAAACTTGATCTGACTGCTGCAGAAATCTTAGTAGAGCCACCGGTTTTTAATTTGATTAAGCATCCGTATTCAGATTGCCCTGCAGAGGGGATGCAGGTTCAGTGTTATTCTTACGTCGAAGTATTTGCTGAGAAAACGCGAGCATTGGTAGAGCGCACTCGTCCACGAGATCTATATGATGTGATTAATTTTTATCGTCGTCCTGAATCCAATGGATTATCAATGCAAGTCAAGCGTGTGTTAGGAGAAAAATGTAACTTTAAAGGGATAAAAATGCCTCAATATCATGATTTGCTTGGGCACAAAAATGCATGCTTTGCTGGATGGAATACGCAACTAGCGCATCAGGTGGAAAATTTACCGTCGTTTGAATCCTTTTGGGATGAATTACCCGATTTTTTTAATTGGCTTGGGCAAGTGAGTGCGTAGCTGATTTGTAATAAAACCAGTTAAAATGTGGCATCATTCACCCTTGATGCAATCGATTCTTAAGGAAGGAACGTAAATGTAGCTACTCCAACTACAAGGATATTAAAATGGATGATTCTGTACTGATCTATCAAACAAAAGACGGTGAAATTAGAACCGAAGTTACCTTGAAAAATGAATCTGTTTGGATGTCATAGATTCAATTAAGCGAACTTTTTGGAACGTACTGCGGCTGATGGTAAGCAATATAAAAAAATCTATAGCGTCACCCAGGAAGCTCTAGACATGTCCTCCTGCCTACTTGGCCCGATTTATTCGGGCTATCCATGGTTTGATTGAGATTAGACCACCCGAATAAATCCTGAGAGATCCTCAGAAAATTCTAATTTAACACGTTGATTTCAAAGGTTTTCCCCTCTCACGCGGGCGGGAGAGGATTGATCTAAAGATAGTTGGAAAAGCGTTTAAAACGCAGGATTAAAATAAACATACTAAATGAACAGATTTTTTGATTAAATCCTCCCCTCATCCGGTGCTACGCACCACCTTCTCCCGCCTGCGGGACAAGAGTCGTACATTAAGATATAAAAAAGCACACGTCAATTTAACGAGTACTGACCAAACAAAATACAAAAAACTAACCATCTCTCAGGAATAAATTGGGTGGCGTAGGGTTAAGAGTCTACTTGTTAGTGGGGGATGCTATTTTTTGATGTTGCGGTGAATAAACCCTATAACCACCTTAAATTATACGGTGATTAACATGTGGATACAGCAATGACCAATATTTCACATTTATTGGGTATGAAATAGTCTCCAATAAAAAGCGAGGAGCGCTTTACCTCCACCGCCGATAAAGTACGTAAAGAAATAACCCTGAAAGCTTCTGGATAATCCATCATGCTCAACCTATAATCAACTATAGGGATAAAAAATGTTTCTAACTGATGCTTCGCGATGATTGTGAGGGTGTATGGCTTATTACGGTGAAATGCTTGTTAATGATAGAGATCTTGAAGGGTTAGGTCTTAATTCTGTACAAAAAGGGTTAGGTCTTAATTCTGTACAAAAGAGAGTGGTAGGTGCGGTGCTTCAGACTAGGGAAGAATACAAGAAGGAGTTGGTTGGCTTTTCGGGCGATATACGCGCACTCAAAGCAAGGTATAAAGCCAAATTTAAAGAAATGGTGATCGCTAATCTTTTAGAGGTGCAGTACAGCTCTAGTCAGCACCTTGATTTTTTTTATATAACATCAGGAGAAGACCTTAATGGGTTAATTGATACTTTCTGCTCGGACATTTTTTCGAGAGATCTGAATAAAAAACAGGGGAAGATTGGAGGTCAGCTGGTACCTTCTTTTAAGCAAAAACTTGAAAACATATCCTGCATTAAATCAGCTGAAATTAGCGAGCGTGAGATGGCAGATATAGAATCTGCAAAAGATCTTAGGGAAAATCCTGACTTTTATCCAGATAAGAGAAAAGTGGCTCAACAGAGACTTAAAGAAAATATATATGATTTACAGCTCTCTCGATTGCAGCTCGGGACCCATGTTTCGGAGATCAGGTTTGTTGATGGTTCATCTATACCGCTTGATCCGGCACTGTCATACCAAGGAAAGGAGCTGGTGATTGCTTTAAGGAAATTAGCGCTTACAGAGCTTTTAAAGGGCCATTTGTTAAATGCTAGTCAGGAAAAACTATCTGAAAAAAGTGAGATTTTTGAGGGGAGGGTGTCAGATGATGCTGAGACGGAAGAAAACCTAAAGGTTGAGCTTTTTTACATGCCTCAAAAAGAATTGGGGGAATTTCAAGCAGCAATTTGTAAGCCGCCTGATAAGGTGGAGGTTGATCCTACAGGGGATTATCTGTCTCAGCATTTAGCTGTGTCACTGGAAACACAATTAGGCCACTTGAAACAATTAGAAGAGAAGCAGCAGGTAGAAAAAGCTAGAGGAAGCACAGAAACGCCGGTTCTTCCAGGTCTTAAGACCCTTGTTCTAGAGGCAGGCAGTTTTAAGGCGTTTGAAAGTGAATTAGATAAGGTATTAGGACAAAGAAAACCCCCTATAAGTCTTCATCAAGAAGAAGCATACAAGAGACAGCTTCAAGGTATTAAAGAGCAAATTGAGGTTGCGATGGAGAAGAAACAAGCTCCTCCTCGTGCTGCTGCTGATGATGATGCTGCTGATGATGATGATGATTCTGAGGTAGAAGAAGTAGGCGTTGCTCCTCCTTTTAGTGCTGATATTTTTGCTGCTGCTCGTGCTGATCATGCTGTTCGTCTTGCTAATATTTTTGCTGCTGCTCGTCGTGCTGCTGCTTCTGCTTATGAAGACGAAGATGAAGAAGAGGTTACTGATTCTGATTCTGATGATGATGATGAGGAGGAAGAGGAAGAGGTAGAAGAGGTAGACGCTGCTGCTCTGAATGCTCCCCCTCCTACTGATGCTGAAGCTGCTCGTCTTGCTGCTGCTCGTCTTGCTGCTGCTCGTCTTGCTGCTGAAGCTCTTCGTGCTGCTGAAGCTGCTGATAGGTGGCTTGCTGCCCGTGCGGCTGCTAATGATGTTGCTCCTGCTGATGACCCCAACCTTGCTGCTAATGTTCTCGCTATTATTGAAGCAGCT
>JAHZKG010000090.1 GCA_022600515.1 Gammaproteobacteria bacterium | reverse complement strand
TTTCATGATCTAATCTTGCTACGTAGCGATAACATGTTTCACTGATGCTCAATAAATTGCAGGCCATCCTAATAGAAATTGAATGCTCGCGAACCACTTGTTTCGCGAGCAGGCGCCGTTCCGATGGCCTTGTTACTTTTTTTCTAGAACATCTTTGAGAATATCTGATTTCAGACGCTCTTCAGCTTCCAATTCTTTCAAGCGCATCATCATCGGAAGCTCCAGACCTCCATACTTTGAGCGTCATTTATAAAAGGCTGCTGAGCTCATGCCATGTTCTCTACAAAGCTCAGGAACAGGTACGCCTGCTTCAGCTTGTTTCAATATTGACATGATTTTACTATCACTAAATTTTGACTTTTTCATGCAGAATCTCCTCCGGCATAGATTACGAGAAAATTCTACTTTTAACATCACTTATTTTCTGGGGGGATTACCCAACAATAACAGCCGACAAACTAAGTGTTGCTACATTAGCGGCTACTCGTGCATTGCGTAATAGCGCTTGAGATACCTTGTGAATATCTTTCCCCATGCCATAGGCGGCAGTAAAAGCGCACGTGATACAACCAGCTACAAAAGTAGCAACCATTATAGGAAAACAATGTTCACTAAGTATATCACTACAATTAATAATTGGTGCTGGTCCTGCAGGCGGTAGAATTGCGCTGATCATTAAAGCATTACTAACACCGTCTACAGCTTCGTGTAAATGACCCACACGGGAAGGATCTTTGGGTTGAATATTCTGCTCCTGTTCTTATAGTAATACATGTAATTTCCTAATTCATGGGCTTGTAATTCTACTTTTTTGTTTACCATTATGAACCCTTAGGTTTTTTTTGTACCTTAATGTGTTGTATTTAATCTTTTTTGTATCTGATTCAAATCGCTCGCAACTTTAGCGATGATAGGTATATACTGAAAAGACAATAGATTGAGATGCTTGGCTAATTACATGAAATTAAACACTTTGCGCGTTTATGGCTTGTTTTTTTTATTGAGCTTAAGTGCGTGCGATTCATCAACAAAAAACTCAATACAAGGATATGTTGAGTCAGAATATTTATATTTGACCTCCCCTTACTCTGGTGTTTTACGAAAACTGCCTGTTGAACGGGGTGCGCATGTCAAGAAAGGTGATTTAGTTTTTCAATTGGCTTCAAACCCTGAAGCCTTACAAATATCTGCAATTGAAACGTTTCTAGAACAAGAAGTTGCGGTATTACAAGACTTAAAAGCCCCGAGAAGAAAGCTTGAACTTCTAGCGGCAAAAGAACAAGTCACTCAAGTTAGTGCTCGCTTGAGTTTGGCAAAACTCCGTATGAAGCGTTTTGAGTTGCTCTATGAGAGAAAAGCAGGAACTTTGGATGCATCTGATGCAGCGCGACATCGTTTTGAAGAAATTAATGCATTAAAAAAGCAGAAAGAATATGAATTAGAGTTTGCAAAGCTTGGGGCACGGAAAGATAAAATATTTGCACAAACGGCCAAAGTAAAAAGTGTTACCGCAAAAAAAGATTTTATTAACTGGAAATTAAAACAAAAATCAAGATATGCGCCTGATGCGGGTGTTATTGCTGATACATATTATGTTGAAGGTGAGTGGGTGCCTGCAGGTAAGCCGGTAGCAGCGCTCCAGATGCCAGCCTATCTTTGGATTGATTTTTTTGTGCCGATTAGTTTATTACCCAAACTTCATGCAGGCCAAACCGTTTCTTTAAGTTGTGCGGGTTGTGTATCAAGCAAAGCAAAAATTGCTTATATTTCACCTGAAGCAGAATATGTTCCGCCGCTTGTATATAGCCGTGATAACCATGATAAGCTGGTCTTTCGCGTTAGAGCAAAGCCTGCCAATCCGAGTTTATTTAAACCTGGGCAACCCGTGACAGTGAGAGGATTTTCATATGCCAACTCATCCTATTATTGATGTGATGCATTTAAAAAAATCGTTTGGAAATCAAGTGGGTGTTCGTGATTTAAATCTGCAAGTCAACCGAGGTGAGGTCTTTGGGTTTTTAGGCCCAAACGGCAGTGGGAAAACAACCAGTATTCGTATGTTATGCGGTTTGTTAACCCCTGATGCTGGCAGCGGTACATGCCTTGGATATGATATTTTAAAAGCCTCCAGACAAATCAAGCAGCACGTAGGCTATATGACACAAAAATATAGCTTTTATACTGATTTGAGTGTTGAAGAAAATTTGCGTTTTATTGCAATGGTGTATGGTGTTACACACCCTAAAAAAGCCATTGAACAGGTGTTAAATCAGATGAACTTGTTAGAGCGCCGTCGTCAATTAACAGGCGAATTATCAGGCGGCTGGAAACAACGCGTAGCACTTGCAGGGTGTTTATTACATCAACCTGATTTATTGCTTTTAGATGAACCAACAGCAGGCATTGATCCCATTGCACGACGTGAATTTTGGGATATGATTCACGTACTGAGTGAGCAGGGGATTACAACCTTGATGTCTACGCATTATATGGATGAAGCAGAGCGCTGTACGCGGCTGGCTTATCTTGCTTATGGCGACTTAATTATTACAGGGACAGTGACGGATGTGATTCAAGCAACGCACTTAAAGACGTGGGAAATTAAAGGCGAGATCACAACGCATGTATTGCAAACCGTTAAAGAAATCATAGGTGCCAATCAGGTGGCTTTGTTTGGGCGTTCTATTCATGTATGCGGAGTAAATAAAAAAAACATTGAGTCAGGCTTGAAATTACTGGAAAAAACAGCCGATATTACTTGGGCTGCGATTGAACCAACACTTGAAGACGCGTTTATTCAGCTGGTTGAGCAATCTGAAGAAGCGCATACATGAAATTTGCATGGATGGGGCGTTTAAAAGCGGTGATGGCCAAAGAGTTTATTCAAATGCGTCGAGACAGAGCGACCTTTGGGATGATAGTTGGCATTCCATTAATCCAGCTGATTTTATTTGGCTATGCAATTAATATGAACCCCCGTGATTTACCTACAGCCATTGTAGGTGATACACAAAATGTATTCGCACGGCGTATTTTAACCGGCATGGAGCAATCGACTTATTTTCGTTTTATAGCGCCTGTTTCTACAGAGAAAGAAGCTGCGCATTTACTTAAAACTGCACAAGTGCAGTTTGTTGTAAATTTTCCATCTGATTTTTCAAGCGATTTAGTGCGTGGCTTGCGCCCTGCTGTTCTTCTTGAGGTAGATGCGACCGATCCCGCCGCAACATCAAGAGCGGTCGAGGTATTTAATACACTGCCCTATCAAGTTTTTTTACGAGAACTGGATGGAAATTTGGACGAATTAAAAGCGCAGCCACCACCGTATACTCCTTTAGTTCATTCAGTGTATAATCCGCTTGCAATTACCGCATATAACATTGTGCCTGGTTTGCTGGGTGTGGTGTTAACCATGACCCTTGTAATCGTCACTGCATTAGCGATTACGCGAGAATATGAGCGCGGAACAATGGAGAATTTGCTGGCGACACCATTAAAACCATTGGAGGTGATGGTTGGAAAAATTTTACCTTATATTGTCGTGGGGTATGTGCAGGTGCTTTTGATTTTAGGACTAGCTAAATATGTATTTGGTGTGCCGATGACCGGTAGTGTTTTATTATTATTGGTTTTGTGTTTACCGTTTATAGCGGCTAATTTAGCGATGGGACTGACATTTTCAACGGTTGCGAGCAATCAACTGCAAGCGGTCCAAAGTGCCATGTTTTTCTTTTTGCCTTCACTGTTGTTATCAGGTTTTATGTTTCCGTTTTGGGGGATGCCTGCATGGGCACAAGCGCTAGGTAATATGTTGCCTTTGACCCATTTTTTGGTGATTGTTCGGGGTATTTTATTAAAAGGCAGTGGGTTTTTTGATGTGTGGCGTGAGATTATACCTATTTTAGGATTTATGTTGGTTATCCTATTGATAGGGGTGAAGCGCTATCGACAAACATTAGATTAGATAAAATTAAATTGGACTAGATATGAAAGATTTTAAAAATAAGCGGGTGTTACTTGGCGTATGTGGTGGAATTGCAGCGTATAAAATTGCTTATTTAGTGCGTGAACTTATTCAATTAGGCGCTGAAGTACAAGTGGTGATGACGGCTTCAGCAAAAGCGTTTATAACCCCGATGACCTTACAAGCACTCAGTGGCCGCACGGTTCGATGTCATTTATTTGATGAAGCAGCAGAGCAAGCCATGGGGCATATTGAATTGGCCCGCTGGGCTGATTACTGCGTGATAGCACCGGCCACAGCAAATACAATCGCGAAGCTTGCACAAGGGGTAGCGGATGACTTGCTCTCAACGCTTGCGTTGGTTTTAAAAATACCACTGTTTATTTGTCCTGCCATGAACCAAAGCATGTGGCACCATCCGGCTACACAAAGCAATATCAACGTATTACGTGAGCGAGGGGCTTTAATTATTGGGCCAGGTGATGGCGTGCAAGCCTGTGGTGATGAAGGTCTGGGACGCATGAGTGAGGTATTTACGATTATTAATGCATTACGCCTACACGCAGTTCATAATCAGTTATTAGGACAAGACGTTTTAATTACAGCAGGTCCTACGCGTGAAGCGATTGATCCGGTACGTTATTTAAGCAACCAAAGCTCTGGTAAGATGGGATATGCACTCGCAAGTGCTGCGTATATGGCCGGTGCAAAAGTGACTCTAATTAGCGGGCCATCGGCGCTCACAGCACCAGAAGGTGTGACCTTTAAATCCGTTGATTCGGCGTGTGCGATGCACGAGGATGTTATGCAAGCACTGAAGCCTGGGATGATTTTTATTGGTGCTGCAGCTGTGTCTGATTATGCGGCAAAAGCAGCTTCAGATATTAAAATTAAAAAACAAAAGCAGGCGGGTTTAATGCTGAATTTAAAGCAAAATCCTGATATCTTAGCGGATGTTGCAGCAACTCAGAAAGCCCGTTTTGTGATGGGGTTTGCGGCTGAAACAGATGAGGTTATAGAAAACGCTCGAATCAAGCTAAACACCAAAAAATTAGACTGCATTGTTGCAAACAAGGTAGGTGATGGTCTTGGGTTTGATACAGATGAACATGAAGTGATTGTACTGACACATACCACAGAAACTGCGTTGGAAAACACACATAAAGTCCGTCTTGCGGGGCAATTGGTTGCAATCCTTGCGACAAGCTTGCAAAATAGCAGGCACGTTTGTTCAGATATAGATAAAATCAATGAAACCAGCTATTCAGCTTAAAATTTTAGATGCTAGAATTGGACAAAGCATTGCTTTGCCAAGTTACGCAACACCTGGCTCTGCAGGGCTTGATTTGCGTGTGTGTATTGATGCGCCGTTGCAAGTTGCAGCGGGTGAAACCGTACTGCTGCCAACCGGTCTTTCAGTTTATATTGCCGATCCTAATTTAGCCGCTGTGATTTTACCCCGCTCCGGATTGGGTCATAAACACGGCATTGTTTTAGGTAACTTGGTGGGATTAATCGATTCAGATTATCAAGGTGAGCTTAAGATATCATGCTGGAACAGAAATCAAGAGCACTTTACAATAGAGCCAGGTGATAGAATTGCACAATTGGTGTTTCTACCGGTGGTACAAACAACGTTTGAATTAGTGACCGATTTTGATGAAAGTGACCGAGGTGAAGGTGGCTTTGGCAGCTCAGGGAAATAAAGCAGCATGACTCAATCAACTACTTACCAGCCCTGTGAGATTCCAGCAACCGTTTTTCGTGCATATGATGTGCGGGGCGTAATTGACGAGCAATTTAATGAGCATGCGTTTTATCTAATTGCTCGGGCGATTGCCTGCCAATTATCTGCCCTTAATAGAACGAGCATTTGCTTGGCGCGTGACACGAGATTAACGAGCTCGACGCTTGCGAAAGCCTTAAAGCAGGGCTTACTGGATAGTGGCATTGATGTGTTTGATTTGGGCGAGGTCGCAACGCCTGTGATGTACTATGCGACAAAAACCTCTGGCATTGACAGTGGGGTGATGGTCACAGGAAGCCATAATCCCGCCAGTTATAACGGGATTAAAATCGTACTAGCAGGAAAAACACTCGTGGAAACCGATATTGCAGCATTACATCAACGCGTGAAGTCGGGCGAAATTCAATCGGGTGCAGGACACGATAAGTCACTTCCAATGCTTCAAGACTATGCTGCACGTATTGTTCAAGGTATTAAAGTTCAACGACCGCTTCGCGTGGTGGTGGATTGTGGTAATGGGGTTGCGGGCGGCAGTATTCCTGATCTTTTGAGGCAGCTAGACTGTGAGGTGATTGAGTTATATTGCGAAGTAGATGGTCGTTTTCCGAATCATCATCCTGATCCAACCGTGTTAGAAAACTTGAAAGATTTAATCAGTGAAGTGGCGCTGCATCAAGCAGATGTGGGGCTTGCGTTCGATGGTGATGCTGATAGATTGGGTGTTGTGACGAACACAGGTCAAGTCATTTGGCCCGATCGTTTGATGATGCTTTATGCTAAAAATATTTTGGATTCTGTGCCGAATGCAACCATTGTTTATGATGTGAAATGTTCAAGTTATTTAGAATCTGTGATTCGTCAGGCTGGTGGTGTCGCCAGGATGTGTCCTACGGGGCACTCTATTGTAAAAGCAATTATGAAAGAAACAGATGCGGCATTAGCCGGTGAAATGAGCGGGCATATTTTTTTCGGCAATCGATGGTATGGCTTTGATGATGCGTTATACAGTGCATGTCGGTTGCTAGAAATCATGAGTGCTTCAACTCAAACACTAGATGCCTTGTTTGAGTCCATTCCTAACAGTGTGAACACACCTGAGATTAAAATTTCTGTGACGGATGAGAAGAAATTTGAATTCATGAAGCGATTTATAGCAGAAGCCCAGTTTCCGGATGCGAAACGCGTTTTAATTGATGGGTTGCGCGCTGAGTTTTCAACTGGTTGGGGGCTTGTCCGTGCCTCAAATACAACGCCTTGTTTGGTGGCGCGGTTTGAAGCTGAATCTGAAGCCAGTCTTCAAGCGATTCAACAGCTTTTTAAAATACAGCTTCAAGCCGTAGATAAAAGCTTAGATATTCCGTTTTAATCGTGTGAAACTTCAGCTAAGATAAAATAAAGGCAGACTCAATTTAATTGAATAGGTGGGATGATATGCCAGAAGAGAATATGTCTGAACAGGCCCTTATTCAGGCAATGGAAGCACAGCGCGCAACGTTGCTGGATACTGAGTTTGACATGCTCTCGCCAGAGGAAATGGTAGCCGTCTTGTGGTGGCGACAAGCCGATTTTCATATTTATGTCACCAATCCCGTATTAGACGTGTTTTCTCCGCCTCAATTTGTATTACCTGAGCAATTGCCACATTCTGAACAATTTGAATTTGTATATCCTATATTGGATTTTGGAAACCAACTCAGTACGTCAAAAGGCGAGGAAGGCTGTCAAGCTGGTTTTTCAATGTGTAAACTTTATTTCACGATTGAGAAAATGGTGAGTATTTTAATCGATCGTTTAAAAGATTTTGGAACAGATGAGCAGACAGAAGTTCAAATTGCTTTGGGTGGCCATGAGTTTGCGCAACGAAAAGGGTTTGAATCAATTATTAATTTAAAATATAACGTCGTGGTGACCAATTTTGACCCTGGCAGTTGGGGCGAGCAATATTTGCAAAACGTGAAGCAAATATCAGAACAAGGTTATGGTTACCCACCAGAAGCACCACGAGATATTTATCGTCAGCCTGTGGTGAGTGCAGGGCGTTAGGTTGCGTTTTTGTTCTATAAGACTATATTTAAGACATGTTGATTTGTTTTGGATTGCATCCACATGCCAAGTTTTACTCAGAGAAAATTAAAACCGTATGAAACAATGGAGGCGCTTTGGAGCGCACATATAGCGGATGCGCTGGCTGTTGATACAAGTGAGCCGAGCGCACGTGCGAGTGCGAAGTTAAATCATTTTGAATACAGGCAGGCAGTTTCAGATAATCACACGCTTATAACAAAGCATTTTAATCAAGACTCATACAGTGGACCAACACAAAATGATTTTCTCAAGCGATTTCATATTATTAATGAAACGGTCAGACGTGAAGCTGAAAAGTTTTTATCTGAAGATAAATTAAACGTATTTAATAGCGCACTTGATAAAGCAAAAAATAAAGCCTTAGCAGGCCTTCAGCAATGCGGCATTGAGCCGATTAAAATAAATGATTTACTCGCACATGAAGCAGCCGTTATCAGTGAAATTAAGCGTGCGCAAGCCTATATAGCGCAATTTATTGCCGATGCCGTTTGTCTTATCCCAAGCAATTCTAAAACTCAAGACAAACGGGTGTATGATCTTGCCGCGCTTGAATCAAAAGTCATTGCGGAAAAAGGGCGGCCTAATTTCATTAATTACTATAGTACAGCACCTGAAGCGGATGAAGAAGCCCCCATTCAGCGCGTTAGTATTCAACGCGTTGTAGGAGATGCGATTCCCAGTACAGAGAGAGGATATGCAAAATTACCTAATTTTGTTGAGTGTGGGGTTGGTTATATTGATAAAGAAAGCGGAGACTATGTTTCGCAATTCACAGGATATCGGCATAGCTCATATCCACCAATTAGAATAGAAAATAAAATATTAAGACGGGCAGCTGCAGGTGATACGGTAAAAGAAATGCTGACTGAATTAGCAAAAAAAAAGTTAGCAAAGAGGAGTGATTTAGAGCATGCAGGTTCTAAAGAAAATCCAATAAAAATCACGTTGTCATCACTTGCTTTGTTAACGCCTATCTCATCTTGGTTAAAGGAGCAGTATTTTAGAGGATTCGAATCAGAATCTAGACAGCTAAAAGAGAGCCATGGAGCATTGATGGCATATGATGACAGGGTAATAGAGGTTCATGTTGGTGGGCGGTCGGTTTGGATACGCCCTGATATCAACCTGTTTACTGCACCGTCTAATGCGCACGGTAAAATGGTTACAAAAACACCCGGTATGAGATCTGGTTTAGAACAGAAAATTAATCGAAAATGGATGCGAAAATTTATCTCGCAGATGAATCAGCATTTAGATGAAACAAGTGATTTTTTACTAGGAGAGCACCCCACTCGAGCGGAGCTCGTGCGTAAGCTCGCGGCACTTAATGTGTTGCAAGGGGAGGGAGGGGATGAAGAGCAAAAAATGATGCGCTTATATTTAGAGACCCTTTTGATGCAAATGGATAGACAGGTTGAGCCAGGTCAAGTAGGCGCTCGTTATTTAATACTTAGTAAGTATATGGGGCATGATGTTGATTTTTATTGTAAAAGTGGCGAGGACAGAACGGGAAGAGTACAGAATTTAATAGAAGAAATGTATGAGTTCTCAAGACGTCATGGGTATTTTCCGCGATATGATAGCCATAAAAAAGCATTGCTTTTAGATGACACAACACAACAACAAACGCTTGCTCTGTATGCTTCTGAATTTTCAGTGAGCCGTGACATCACAGGAGAAAATGCACATGGGGCAAGAGGGCTTCAACTAGGCTTGGGACCCATGAAGCATTTGTTTCATGCGATGGATATGAATGTCGGGTTACCCAATGATTCGGGTGATGTGCTGGGAAAAACAGCGAAAGGCGTGTACTCGGGGGCCATAAAGCTTTTAAAGAAAAAACTGCAAAAAGTAAAACAATTTGAAGTGCCCAAGAGTGAACTGCCCCCGGAGTCTATTTTTTCGAATTACAGCATAGCTGATTTGTTTGGGGGTGAGCTACCTGAAAAATACAATCTGGATGAAATTCAGAAAGCATTAGGTGTGTCTAATCAAGAGCAGATTATGGAGCCTAAAAATTTTAAATTGAGTGGTTTAAGGGCTTTATCTCAATCAGAACCTAAGGGAAGTAAAGCAAGTGCGGTTTGGCTTGTTCTTGCATACATGCATGTAAAGTCTTCTAATACCCTAACAAGAAAACAGCAATGTAAATATCAGTTGCAAATAGGTTTGGAACTTTATGATAATACCCGATCGAATGATCGGTATAAGAACAGGTTAGCCGATAATATCCTTGAGTCGGGGCTTGAGATGTATAAAGCACTGCAAGCAGCAACAACTAGAAAGCCGTCTGGCTCTTTAAGGGATGACCCCGAAGGTGAATCATCTAAACAAGGCGGTAATCCCCCCATTTATAACGGCAGTTAAAAGTAGAGCGTTAAGCTGCTAATGCAAGTTTTCGCGCTGGAGGAATTCCTCCCAGAGCCATATTCGGTCTTTCATTGTTATATAACCAACGCCAACGTGTCGCAAAATCTTGTACCTGTTCGATCGTACTGAATAAATGATGACTTAGCCAGTCATAACGAACCGTAGGGTTGTAACGTTCAATATAAGCATTCTGCTGTGGGTTTCCATGTTGAGTAAAGAGCAGCGTTACCTGA
>JAHZKG010000089.1 GCA_022600515.1 Gammaproteobacteria bacterium | reverse complement strand
TACAGCGACCTGAGCGTGAATCCCCAATGAGGAAGAAACGATCTGATTTACGTTCATATAATTTTCTTAAACGAATCAAAAAGATGGTTTTCTAAACAAAGGATCCTTAACTTAATGGCAGTGTCCCCAACCCTCTCCCTACCATAACCTCAGTGTTTTAGCGTATTTTACCACTGAGGGAGAGGAGGTATTCTCAGGGCTTAAAGCATCCACGATCTCGCAATTTTATTAGCAATACGTATATATGCTTTGACCGGACAGTCGTGTCCCTCTTTGCGAATGACATATAATTAATTGAATTTAAACTGCCTCATCTACGTAACGCGATTTGCTCCTGAGAGATAGGCAATTTTGGCAGTATTGTTTGTTCCGCACTATTTTAATGCCTTGGAATTTCCGGAGGGTCTCTCAGGACTTGTGCGCGTTACCCAAGATAATTTTTAGGCTCCATAATGCGTGCGTAAGGTTATACCTGGGGAAAATACGTGTAAAAAGAGAGCTGTAGCATGGGGATGAAAAGTACTCGACTTGACCTGGTATTGTTATCCAGATCAAGTGCCTTTTTCAATTCAGTGCTTTTACACACATTACGCTAGGTTATAACAGTATGATTAATATCAACTTTTTAGTGTTATACATAAAAGCTCACATCCTAATAATAAATAACAAGTAAATATATATTATATTATTTTTATAAACAGCATAAAAAAATTTTCCTCCTCTTATTTATAAGCGCTTGTGCTTTTTAAAAAACAGGGGCGTCACTTAATTTTTCGCTTGCCTGTTAATAACCGGATTAAGAAAGAGGGTATTACGCGTGAATAAAAAAGAGATAAAAGTGACTCCCCCGCTTTGTTTTTACTTATACAGTTTTTTTACCCATTAAAAGCAGGATACACACACACGTAATAAAACCTATAACATGTTGTTTTTATTTAATTATTTTTATTTATACATAAAAAATTGCGCTACAATAACAAGTGTTATTTATATACTTAAGAATATAATATATTATAAATAACCAGTACATATAAAAAAAGCTTGTTTGACAGTGGGCTAAAAATTTCCTATCATTGCTTGCTTTAAAGTATGACGAGTTATATTCATGAAACGTACATTTCAACCAAGTAATATCAAACGTAAACGTGATCACGGTTTTCGTTCACGTATGGCTACACGAGCAGGTCGTGCGGTAATAAGACGTCGACGAGCTAAAGGCCGTAGTCGCTTATCCGCTTAAATGTATGGTTTTAATAAAACCCATCGGCTGTTAACAAAAAAAGATTTTGATCTTGTTTTCAAGCATGCTTTGAGAAAAACAAGCGCTGAATTCACGGTGCTTTTTAAATTAAATAACTTAGAAAGCGCACGGCTTGGACTGGTTCTTTCAAAAAAAGTGATTAGAAAAGCCCATGACCGAAATAAAATAAAACGAATCATTAGAGAGTCTTTTCGGCTCAACACGTGTTTACCTGCTGTTGATGTTGTGGTTTTAGCTAAACCTGCTGTAAATCAGGCTTCATCGCAGCAATTACGAATTAATTTGGGTAAGTTATGGAACGCATTGTCCATGTAGTACGTGCCTTGATTGTTTGGCCTATTAAGCTTTACCAGTATGTATTAAGCCCTTACTTAGGTGCTTGCTGTCGTTTTTACCCTAGTTGTTCGCATTATGCGATACAAGCAGTACATCATCATGGGGCTCTTAAAGGCCTTTGGTTGGCAGCTAAGCGTATTATGCGTTGTCATCCTTGGTCTCCTGGTGGATACGATCCTGTCTTGCACTCACCCGCCGAATTTAAAATTAATCTGAAAAACAAAACATAAAAGAGAAAGCTCATGGATATTAAACGTGTTATTTTAGGTGCTGCACTAGCAATGCTTACTTATAGTTTGTGGACTGCATGGCAAGTAGATTATCCTAAGTCTATAAGTGCCTCACAGGTAAACGCTGTGCAGCATGCAAGAGGCACTTCAAATACAAAAGAAGCACTACTTCCAAGCCTTGGTGAGCAAGGCATTACGCATGATGAGCCAGCGACTTATTCAAATGTACCTCAGCAACATGCGAGGACAGAAAAAAACAATCACGTTATTCATGTTAAAACAGATGTATTAGCACTTCAGATTGATTTAACGCAAGGCGATGTGATATCTGCTGATTTACTTAATTACCCACAGAGTCTGAAAGCAGATGATACCCCCTTTTCATTATTAACAGATAAAAATAACGAGCGTTATGTTGCAAACAGTAGCATATTGCTTGTTAATCAAGGTGAAGTAGAGCAAACGCAACCTGAATTTAAGGCCGGTGAATCTCAATATGCTTTGAGTGCTGACCAAAATGAATTAATCGTCACACTCACGGGCTTAACTAAACAAGGCGTAAAAATAAAAAAAACATTTATTTTTAAACGTGGTAGCTATTTAATTAATGTTCGTTACACCCTACTTAATCAAGGGGCTGAGCTCTGGAAAGGTCACTTAAACACACAATTATTACGTGATTTACCGAAAGAAGATAAAACAAGCTTGTCTCATGTAGGTTCATACACAGGCGCTTCTTATTCAAACCCAGGACATCATCGTTATAAAAAGCTGACGTTTAAAGACATGGCTAAAAGCCCGCTCAGTACAGAGGTTGATGGTGGGTGGATTGCGATGCAACAACGCTATTTTTTAACCGCTTGGATTCCTGCTGCTGATTCGAAAGAACGATTTTATTCACGAGCAAGTGGTGGGCGCTATGCTATTGGTGCGGTTAGTCAGCCGATTAATTTAACCCCTGGCGCAACAGAAACAGTGGGTTCTCAGCTCTATTTGGGCCCTGAAATTTCAGATGCATTAAAGCCTATCGCGCCAGGATTAGATTTAACCATTGATTATGGCTGGTTATGGTTTATTTCCTCTTTTCTTTTCTCTCTTATGAAGTTGATTCATTCTGTGATTGGAAATTGGGGTTGGTCGATTGTTTTGGTCACTGTTTTAGTGAAGCTGGCATTTTATCGTTTATCTGCAAAAAGTTATCGTTCAATGGCGGGTATGCGACAGCTACAACCTAAATTACAGGCTTTACGAGAACAGTATGGTGAAGATAAAGCGAAAATAAGTCAGGCAACAATGGCTTTATACCGCGAAGAAAAAGTAAATCCTCTTTCAGGTTGCTTACCTATGCTGGTTCAAGCGCCTATATTTATGGCTTTGTATTGGGTGTGTCTTGAAAGTGTTGAATTACGTCAAGCACCGTTTATTTTCTGGATTAAAGATTTGGCATCGCCTGATCCCTATCATGTTTTAACGCTATTAATGGGCGGAACCATGCTGATTCAGCAACGATTGAATCCAGCTCCACCTGATCCCATGCAAGCAAAAATGATGATGTTCTTACCGGTATTAATGACGGCGCTTTTTTGGAATTTTCCATCAGGATTAGCACTATACTGGACTGTAAATAATACGTTAACTATTTTGCAACAATGGTATATCACGCGAAAATTTGGGGCGAAATAAGCAATGAATGGTGACACGATTGTGGCGTTAGCAACGCCACCGGGTCGTGGGGGTATTGGTATTATTCGCTTATCAGGCCCTGCTGCCTATACGATTGCCATGACACTTAGTCGACGGGATCATACTGAAGTACTTAAACCACGTCAGGCATATCACACAAAATTCTATACTGTAGATAAATTAGACCCTAATTCAATAGACGCAGGGTTATTGATTTATTTTAAGGCCCCTTATTCATTTACGGGCGAAGATGTTATTGAGTTTCAAGCGCACGGTGCGCCTGTTATGCTCAGTCGTTTAATCTCTGAGTGTGTTGCCTCAGGTGCTCGCTTAGCGCGTCCTGGTGAGTTTTCTGAACGTGCCTTTTTGAATAATAAACTTGATTTAGCACAAGCCGAAGCCATTGCTGACTTAATTCATGCCCACTCGGAAACGGCTGCCCGCTTAGCTGTTCGTTCATTAGAAGGTGATTTTTCTTATCAAATTCATTTGATTTGTAAGCAACTCATAGCCATTCGTCTGTATGTTGAAGCCGCCATTGACTTTTCAGATGAAGCCATTGACTTTTTAAGTGACGGAAAAGTTGCGGCTTTATTTACATCTGTTTTAAATGATTTTAAAGCACTCAGAGCCGGTGCAACACAAGGCGCCTTGATTCGTGAAGGCGGCGTTGTCGTTATATCCGGGCCACCTAATGCGGGTAAATCGACTTTATTAAATACGTTATCAGGCTATGATGCAGCAATTGTTCATGATGAAGCAGGCACAACAAGAGATATCATGCGTGAACACGTGCTATTGGATGACATTCCACTGCAATTAATTGACACCGCAGGTCTTCGTCAGAGTGATAGTGCAGTTGAACAAGAAGGTATTCGACGTGCCAGAGAGGCAATTAAACGCGCGGATGCTGTATTGCTGATGTGTGATGTATCTGAAAAAAACACAGAGCAGTTTTTAGAGCATACAATTCAAGATTTAATGCCCTCTCAGATTCCCGTGATACGTGTTTTTAATAAAATAGATAAAATAAAAAGTAAGCCTTCTCGTGACGGTATGTGTATTTATTTGTCAGCAAAACAAAAAGAAGGGTTTGATTTTTTAAAGTCAGCCATCAAAGAAGCTTTAGGACATCAACCGATTGAAGGATTGTTTTTAGCGCGTAGACGACATATTGAGGCACTAAATAAAGCATATACTTTTTTAGAGGCAGGAAAAGAACAGTTATTTGAACATGCTGCAGGTGAGCTGCTTGCAGAAGATTTAAGACAAGCGCATGATGCTTTAGGTGAGATTACAGGACAGTTTACGCCTGATGATTTATTAGGCGAAATTTTTTCAACGTTTTGTATAGGAAAATAAAAAGCATTCAGACAAGGATATGTCATGATTTATTCCAATATTTTAGACGTTATAGGACAAACACCGGTCGTAAAAATCAATTCAATTGCGCGTGATTTGGCATGCGATGTGTATGTTAAGTGTGAGTTTTTAAATCCTGGAGGTTCAGTTAAAGACAGGATTGGCTTTGATATGGTAAAAAAAGCTGAAGAACGAGGGATAATTAAACCTGGTGATACTTTGATTGAACCTACATCAGGTAATACCGGAATAGGTATCGCATTAGCCGGCGCGGTGCTTGGATATAATGTCGTTATTACAATGCCTGAAAAAATGAGTCAAGAAAAACAAATAATACTTGAGTGTCTGGGGGCCACTATTCACCGCACACCAACAGAAGCTGCATTTGATGCACCCGACAGTCATATATCACTGGCTAAAAAACTTCAAAAAAAATCACCTGGTGCACATATTCTAGATCAATATTTAAATCCAGATAATCCTAATGCGCATTATAATGGGACAGCAGAAGAAATTATTGAGGATTTTGGGGATAACCTAGATATGGTTGTTATGGGCGTCGGTACAGGAGGTACTGTGACCGGGGTTGCAAAGCGCTTAAAAGAGCATAACCCTAAAGTACAGATTATAGGTGTTGATCCCGTCGGTTCTATTTTAGGAGGAGGTGATGAAGTTAAGCCCTATTTGGTTGAAGGCATAGGCTATGATTTCTTTCCTGATGTTTTAGATAATCGCTTGATCGACGCATATGTAAAATTACGAGATATCGATGCGTTTCAGATGGCTAGACGCTTAATCTCGGAAGAAGGATTATTGGTTGGAGGCTCGAGTGGTGGTGCTATGTGGGCCGCGCTACAAGCAGCTAAAAATCTAGAGGTTGGGCAGCGATGCTTGGTGATTTTACCTGACTCCGTTCGAAACTACATGTCTAAATATGTGAATGACTCATGGATGCAGGCAGAAGGCTTTCTTTCGACTTAAGGTTGCGCTGAAAAAGAAGATTGTGTCTTATTTTGATAGCTTACCGTATCAGATGCAATGGCATTGGCCAGTGCATTTTGATAGCTATCATGAGGAATAGATGCGATTGGGCTGACTAGGGCTTGATTTACAGTACGTATGTAGGCCTGCTGCATTTCTTCAATTGTTGAATCAGTCGCTATTTTTTTTGCTTCGAGACGAATAGCTGGCTCTAAGTCGGCATTTTCCTCATTGAAAAGTGTAATGCACGCCTGCTTTCTTTCATCGCACCGGTCATCTAATGCGGTATTTGTTGGATAAGAGCCGTTAGTATTTAAGTGCATAAAGCAAGATGATTGTACAGGCACAAGATAACTGATTTGGTTGTTTTGTTGACGCAAGACAAAAGAAGCATCACGGGAACCATCTTGTTTTGCTCGTAGTGTTTTATTATTTTCTTCTTCTGCGATATTAATATTAAGACCCATTGTGTGTGATGCGGTATCAATAAACCAAGTGCTTGCATTGCTGCAAGGTGTTATAGGCGCACTCAATACGCCGGTTTTTATTTTATTGGCTAATAAGTTAATACATTCTGCTATTTTTTCTGGTGAAGATAAGTCTTCTGTGTGAGAAACAAAATTTAAATCACGAAAAACCGCTTTGACTGAGGAGCGATTTGGCAGGTTTTTGTTGGCGAGGTATTGATTAAGTAAAAAAAGTGCCACAGCGACGTCAGGCCTATCTGAAAGTTTAATGATTGTGGGGCTAAACGTCGCTTCAATGTGCGTATTTTTGTTATTAAAAAAACCGTAACCCATCCTTTTGCCTTATAAAATATATCATTTTACCACAGTATAGAGCAAAACAAAGAAAGAAGAAGTACTTGACAAAGTGTTTTAGCACCTGAATACTGCGAAAGGTAATCTGTTTTTGTTTGATGTTTAAGTTGAAACAGTTTATTGCATGTAAACGAAAAAGATATTTCAGCATGCGAGAATTAATCGAGTTTAGCGCTGTTGTTGACAAGAGGGAAAAGAGGCTTGATAATCGTTCTAGTGTACGTTTTCGAATGAGCGATGATCGCGTACCGAAGTTGATACAACGTTGTGGCTTAATAAACGGAAGCTTATAATAAAAAAGTGGAGAAGCGCATCATGTTAAATTTAAAAAAGACAGCAGCGGCAGTTCTTGCTCTTAGTAGCAGTGCTGTATTCGCTGGGACAATGGGACCTGTTTGCAGTGCTGTAAACGTTACAGTTCCTTGTGAAAGCACAGCTTGGGATCTTGGAGCTCGAGCCCTGTATTTACAACCGGTTTATTCTGGTGGTAACTACAATTTTGCGGCAGTTAACAATAATGGTTCTTATGCTGAGTACAATAAAAGTTGGGGATGGGGCTTCATGGTTGAAGGCTCGTACCACTTTGAAACAGGTAGCGATGCAAACCTTAATTGGTATCACTACAGCAAATCGGACCAAAATAGCTTCACCGTTGCTAATGCAGGTGGAATTGGAATCGCTTCTTCTAGCACCGGGTTCACAGGCACATCTAAAACAGATCCTAGCTGGGACGCTGTTAATTTAGAGTTTGGCCAGCATGTTGATTTTGGTGAGAAAAAAGATATTCGCTTCCATGGCGGTGTTCAATACGCACGAATCGCGAATACTGTAACACATTCTATGACAACAACGGGAATTTTAACTCTGCCGAACGGACGAAATATCCAAGCCGGTGGTACAGCGACACATTCAAGAAAACCAGCGTATAACGGTTTTGGTCCTCGTGTAGGTACTGATATGGACTACACTTGGGGTAATGGCTTAGGTATTTATGCTAATGGTGCAGCAGCTCTGCTTGCTGGAACCAGCAAAGTAAGCTCAACAATGACAGATAGTTCGGGTGGTTCATTTACTCAAAGCGCGTCTAAAACAACAATAGCGCCTGAACTTGAAGCGAAGCTTGGTCTTAAATATGACTATGCTGTCGCACAAGGTGACCTAACCCTAGATCTAGGTTGGATGTGGGTTAATTACTGGAATGTTACACAAACAATTGCTCCGAATACAGTTCCTTCAGAGGGTGACTTCGGTGTTCAAGGTCTTTACTTTGGCCTGAAATGGTTAGGTAACGTCGCTTAATCGCACGTCACTTACCGAAAAAAGGCCGTCGTTCTCGACGGCCTTTTTTTTGCTTTAATTTTGCTTTAATTTTGCTTTAAATATAGAGAAAAGAAATGGATTTTCACTTTAATCAGGAACAGATCTTATTAAAAAACATGGCAGCTGATTTTGCAGCACATATGCTTGAACCGAATGCTGCAACCTGGGATGCAACGAATTTTTTTCCAAAAGAAGCACTACGGGAAGCCGCAAAACTGGGTATGGCTGGCATGGTGGCTCATGAACGCATGGGAGGTTCGGCGCTTAAACGCTTAGATGCTGTGGTTATATTTGAGCAACTCGCTTCGGCATGTGTAAGTACAACCGCTTATTTATCTATTCACAACATGGTTGTTTCTATTTTAGATCAATATGCATCACCCGCATTATATAAAAAATGGGGTTCAAGACTGACTCTAATGGACGTTTTTTCTAGCTATTGTTTAACTGAGCCTGGATCCGGTTCAGATGCAGCGGCGCTAAAAACAACCGCGAAAAAAGATGGTGATTTTTATATTTTAAACGGTTCAAAAGCCTTTATTTCGGGTGGTGGTATGAGTGATGTCTACCTGTGTATGGTACGTACAGGAGATGATACACATCATGGTATTAGTTGTATTTTAGTTGAAAAAGATACCCCTGGGTTAACGTTTGGAAAGCAAGAAGAAAAGCTCGGGTGGCATAGCCAACCGACAGCGATGCTTTTTTTTGAAGAGTGTCGTGTACCCGCAACGCATTTGGTTGGTGACGAAGGTATGGGGTTTAAAATAGCGCTTCAAGCGCTAAATGGCGGACGAGTTAATATTGCCGCGTGCTCACTCGGTGGCGCTTTGGCTTGCATTCGTTTAACCAAAGCATATATGCATGAACGTCAGCAGTTTGATAAAAAACTAAAGGAATTTCAAACACTTAGATTCACATTTTCTGAGATGCTAACACAATTTAATGCAGCACGTTTAATGGTTTATCGTGCAGCTGAAGCCCTTGATAATCAATTACCCGAAGCACCTATGTATGCTGCGATGGCAAAGCAATTTGCAACGGATGCTGCATTTAAAATTAGTAATCAAGCCATGCAGCTACATGGTGGCTATGGATGCTTAAAAGATTACCCAATAGAGCGTTTTTTTAGAGACCTAAGGCTTAATCAGGTGGTCGAGGGAACCAATGAAATTATGCAAGAAATTATTTCAAAGTCAGCATTAGATAGTGCATTTATGATTGAATAAGGAGTTTGTATGACCGATGTAATTCACCAAATAGATCAGGGTATTTTAAGTATTACACTGAACCGCCCAGAAAAATTAAACGCACTGAACAGCGATGTGCTTGATACATTAAATCAATTATTTTTAGATGCAAAAGATAACCCCAGTATACGAGCGTTGTTAATAACAGGCAGTGGAAAAGCGTTTTGTGCAGGTGCTGATATTCGTCGATTAGCGGCATGTAATGGAGAAACAGGGTATGCTTTTGCACGTGCAGGACAGACTATTTTTCGGTCACTAGAAACACTAGGTAAGCCATCACTTGCGGCGATTAATGGCTATGCATTTGGCGGCGGGTGTGAGCTTTCTATGGCAGCAACCCTGAGAATTTCTTCAATAAATGCCCAGTTTGCCCAACCTGAGGTGAAGTTGGGTGTTCTGCCTGGGTATGGTGGTACGCAGCGGCTGGCTCGTTTGGTTGGTAAAGGCCGTGCACTAGACTTATGTTTAACAGGGCGAACGATTGATGCAAAAATGGCTGAGTCATGGGGGCTTATCAGTGAAATTGTTGAACCTGATGAGTTGCTTGAGCGTGCTAAAACAATATTAAAGAGCATTTTAAGTATGGCCCCTTTGGCGGTAAGAGGCGTGATGGATGTGATTGACGGGGGCTATGATTTGTCTCTTCCTGATGCATTTGAACTTGAAGCGCTGCATTTTTCTAAAGTATGTGCAACGTATGATAAAACAGAGGGGGTGTCAGCCTTTCTTGAAAAACGAGCCGCTGTGTTCAAAGGAGAGTAAGCATGAGTACGGCAGCCGTAGAAGAAGAGCACATTTTATTTTCTGTTCAGCACCATGTGGGCATGATTACGCTCAATAGGCCGAATGCTTTGAATGCTTTAACGTTTCCCATGTTCAAAGCGTTACTATCACAGCTGCTTGACTGGCAGCAAGATGACGCGGTTCATGCTGTGGTTATTCAGGCTGTACCAGGGCGTGCCTTTTGTGCTGGGGGTGATGTGCGCTGGGTGTATGAGGTCGGTCAAACAAAGCCTGAGGTTCCGCTCGAATTATTTAAGCATGAGTATCGGTTGAATCATTTGATATCAAAGCTTGGTAAACCGTATATTGCTTTAATGGACGGTTTGACGATTGGCGGAGGCGTCGGTGTTACATTGCATGGCTCACATACGGTTGCAAGTGAACGGTTTGCCTTTACAATGCCAGAAGTAAGCATAGGGTTTTTTCCTGATATTGGTTCAAGCCATTTGCTTTCAGCGTGTTCAGGTGGGTTTGGTACTTATTTAGGCTTAACCGGCCGACGAGCCAATGCGGCAGACTCAAAAACATTGGGGTTTGTAGGGTATACAATTCCAAGTACGTCTTTTCCACTTATTCTAGATGACTTATATGCAGCTGATTTGTCAACACAGGCTGACGTGACAGTATCTCGATGCCTTAATCAATATCAAGAAACAATGCCCGCAGGCAGTGCAGCTGAAGAAGCCGATGCTGTATCTCGTGCTTTTGAGAATAAACAAGCATTACGAGAGGTGTTTGAAGGGCTTGGTAACGAAGATAGCGATTGGGCTCGAGAAACACATGCACTATTACAGCAGCAGTCTCCACTTAGTCTTCATGTTACGCTCGAGCAGTTAAAACGAGCAAAAAATTTGAGCTTGGCCGAGTGTTTAGCGGTTGATTATGGGTTGGCGTATCACTTTTTGAAAGATCATGATTTTTATGAAGGGGTACGAGCGCGTTTGGTTGATAAAGATAAGGCGCCTCAATGGCAGCCTGCGACTTGGGAAGCTGTTTCAGATGATGAGATATCACATTATTTTGAACTGCCGACAGACGTGCCTTTGTTGTGGTAATATAGTGTCAATTTATTGGGTATGGGGTATGATATATGGCGATTAAATCTGATCGATGGATTGAAAAAACGGCGCTTGAGCACGGTATGATTGAGCCGTTTGAGCAAGGTCAAGTTCGAGAAAACGAGCAAGGACGTATTATTTCTTATGGTGTATCCAGTTATGGTTACGATGTTCGATGCGCCAATGAATTTAAAATATTCACCAATATTAATTCAGCGATAGTTGATCCAAAGGCGTTTGATGAAAGTAGCTTTGTTGATGTGACGGCTGATGTTTGCATTATTCCGCCTAATTCATTTGCTTTGGCACGAACAGTTGAATACTTTCGTATTCCAAGAGATGTGTTAACCATTTGTTTGGGCAAGTCAACCTATGCGCGATGTGGAATTATTGTGAATGTAACGCCACTTGAGCCTGAGTGGGAAGGTCATGTAACACTAGAGTTCTCAAACACAACCCCTTTGCCAGCCAAAATTTATGCGAACGAAGGCGTGGCTCAGATGGTGTTTTTGGGGGCCGAAGATGTGTGCTCCGTTTCGTATAAAGACAGAGCTGGTAAGTATCAAAAGCAAACAGGCGTTACGTTACCCAAGACATAATAATTTAGTCTTTGTTTTTTATCGGGTGCGTGTTGCAGGAGGCTATAACGCGCGCACGTAATGCTTTCCCGGGTTTAAAATGGGGTGTGTGTTTTTCTGCGGTAATCACTTTTTCACCCGTTTTTGGGTTGTGCGCATTACGAGGCGCTCGATATCGTAGTGCAAAGCTACCAAAGCCTCTAATTTCAATGCGTTCGTGATTTATGAGCGCATCGCTCATTTCTTTCATAATTAAATTGACGCCTTCCATGATGCGTTTTTCTGGTAAATGCGTCATGGTTGCGGCAAGGTTTGCGATAAGCCTAGATTTAATCATACTTACCTCGACCGATTGAATCGAATTCATTTCATCTTACGTGATAAGTATAGACTTGAAAAGAATTTATTCAATTTTATATAGACTTGTTTTGGTATTTATTCCTCAATAGAATAGATTAAACCAAGGAGTGTTATATGCAAATCAAAAAAAAATGGCTAGGGCTTTTAATTTTTTGCTCTGTGATTGCGAATGCTGGTACGAGGGATAATGTGCGAGGAACGCGCTATTGTGAAATTATTGTGACGGATGGTTGGCTTAGGTGCGCTGTGTATACAACCGAAGGCATTAATCATTGCCCTGATACCTTGTGGCGTAAAATCACCCCAAAAGATGCAGAAAAAGCAACAGGTGCTGCAAAAGCGATGTTACAAGGGCCGCGTTATTGGGTGATGGATAAAATACAAACGACCCCACTGATTCATGTAGAGCAAAAAAAGTTTAAGCAGCTTCAAACCAAAAAAATAGCCTACGTACATATTGGCTTGTCCGATATATTAAATGCTTCAAAACCTTATCGTCGGCATACAATTGATTTACATAATACCTTTACATATAAAGCAGGAAAGCCGGTTTATGAAATAATCGATTCAAAAGGTCATGTGTATGTGATGCAGTCGTATAGTTTCGAGAAATCAAAACAAACAGAAAAGAGCTTATTAAATCTTGGGGCCAAACTAAAGTTACCTAAAGGCTGGCGTTTTAAAGCAGGTGTTTCATCTAAAACAGTGGCATTAAAAACAAAAAATAATAAAGCTGTCGTGCTGCATGATGATTTCAAAAATCGCTATCAATTGAGCCCGTATGACTTATTAAAGTAACCTAATCGCATGATGTGATCTTGTACAGGCCCCACCCTTTACGGCCAATTTATATTCTTATAGGCTAGATTGTCTAATGCATTTTGAGGTGAGAATTACGTGAAACGACGAATAAGTTTGATGGTTTTTCTGGGGTTAGTTGTTGGGCTGGCTGAAGCAAATGCGGATCTAGCGCAACCTATACCATTAACTGTATGTACTGATTCCATTGAGCAAAATTACAGCGGGCTCTTAGCGCCAAACAGCTTAAGTCGGATAGATTATAATCGATATACGGACGCGGATTGTAATACTGCCTTCGGCACGGACATTGTGACGACAGGGACCTTAGCACTACACCCAGGGAGCAGCTCCTTTCTCTTGTGTTATAACGATGGCGCAGATAGTTTACCGCTGCGCATCTGTAGCCTTGCTGGGTGTAACACCGGCCCAACGACCTGCTCTTTCCAAGTCAATCAGATTAGAACGACGACAGGCGAACATATAGCGAATAACGGAAACTGCGTTAACGTGACTTGTAACAGCGGTAGCCCAACAGGCTGGTCAGAGCAACTTGATGTTCCGATGGTGTTTTCTTAAAGAGCAGGGCACTCATGAACCGAACGAACCATACAGACGCACTTGAGCAGCCAGCACCTTTAACCCGGAAGGTGTATGAAGCTCCTTCGGTCACACGCCTAGACGAGGTGGAGCCTGAGACGGGAACCTTCGATAGGTTTAACGAAAACACGACTGGCATGCTTCAATCATAAGCATTGTAACGCATGCAATGACCTTGCTTCTACAAGATAGAAGCAAGCTTCATTACTTTGGCTCTCTGCCAGCGGTCACCATCACCTCTTTTAAAGCCTGCTTTGATTTGGCTTTGTGGCGTCAGCACTATCAACCGTTCGCGGTGGTGTGCGAGTCGTCGAGCGCACAAGAGACGCTGCTTGTGCGAGACCATTTTGGCGTTGAACCCCTTTATTACTATAATATTCCAGGCAAAAAGCTTATCGTTGCTCAAACTATTCCTGAGATATTAAAGCAACTCCCCAGTACGCCGCCCTTGCTTGAATCTCAAATTAATATGCTCTTTTCTGAAGATAAATATTATTCAGATGAAACGCTTTATCAGGACATTTATCGGGTTGAGCCGGTTCATATCATGCATTTTAAGTCTAATGGGATTGTTGTTAAAAAAGCTTTTTGGCAGTTAAATCCTGATGCTCCTCTGTTGGAGTATGCTGATAAACGAGATTATTTGGACCATTTTTCAAGCTTGATGGATGAGAGCATTGTGCATGCCACAGAAAATTCAACCAATATTGCTGCTGAATTTAGTGCAGGGCTTGATTCTAGTGCTGTTTATTGTGCTGCGGCGCATCGCAATATCTCACCTAAACTGTATATGCATGCTGCAGCTCCCGGCACATCACCTACGTATCAATACGTGACACGTTACGAAGAGCAATTTATTGAGCATTTTCAACTGCATGATATCCAGCGTATCGGTGCGGATAATTTTGACCCGATTGATGTATTTAAAGAATATGCATCTTGGTTTGCAGGTGCAGTGCCTTATTTATTTTTTATGTTTGCCAATCCTGTGCATAAAGCGGTATCGGCAGGAAAGCATTCTATTTTATTATCTGGTTTTGGTGGCGACCAATGTGTATCAGGACAGTTGCCAGCTAACTGTTTTTTGCCAGAGCTGATACACCAAGGCCAATATCGAGCAGCTTGGCGGGAGATGAAAGGGCCCAGTGGCATCAAAAAAGTATTGCATTACATCAAATATACGCAAATAAACCTAATGGTACTCTATATGTTGGCTCAACCTCGGGCCTAATTAAATGGGCATGGGAGCATAAGAGCAAAGTTAACCCAAATAGTTTTACAGCTAAATATAATACGAGTAATCTCGTTTACTATGAAGTACATGAACGTTATCTAGAGGCGGCTCGTCGTGAAAAACGTTTTAAAAAATGGCCTGGACAGTGGAAAATAAATATAATCGAAGATCTAAATATTATTTGTCGTAATTTGTATGCAGATATTTGTTCTTAAATGGATGGCCCGAACAAGTCGGGCCAAGTAGACGCGGGATAATGCCAACAGCCCCTAGAGTTGATAACTTCGCCCGCGGCCTACGTGCCCTGGCTTGTCCAGGGCATCTAGATATTTTATATCGAAACTTGCTTGGATACCCCGCATGACACGGGGTATCCAGGCAAGTAAAGTTTTTTCAGAGGACTAGATGCAAGTAATTAAGATAAAACGGCCAGATGATTGGCATGTTCATTTTCGTGATGATGCAATGCTTCAAAATACAGTGCCGGCAACAGCGCAGTATTTTGGGCGTGCATTGGTTATGCCTAACTTAATTCCGCCACTGACATCTGTTGATGCGTTGTTGGCATATCAGGCGCGGATTATACAAGCAGCGCAGCAATATGCGTATTTTAAGCCTTATTTCACGCTTTATTTAAACGAAACGGTTTTGCCAGAAGTGCTGCTTGAAGCTAAAAAGCATGCTTTTATTCTAGGGTGCAAATTATACCCTGCGGGGGCGACAACAAATTCGGAGCAGGGGGCGCGTTCAATTCAAGCGCTTTATCGGGCATTTGAATGCATGCAAGCAAATAATCTGGTATTACAAATTCATGGTGAAGTGGTAACCGGTGATATATTTGATCGTGAAGCCTTATTTATTGAAACGCACTTGAAATCTATTATGCAAGATTTTCCGAGATTGCGTATTGTGCTTGAGCATATTTCAACAAAAACAGCGGTTGATTTTGTAGAAGCAGCCTCTGACACCTTGGCGGCGACCATTACACCGCATCATTTGCTGTATAATCGGAATCAATTATTAGCGGGAGGCGTTCGTCCGCATTATTATTGTTTGCCTATTTTGAAGCGTGAGCGCGATCAACAGGCGCTACAGGTTGCCGCGACGAGCGGCAACCCTAAATTTTTTGCGGGCACAGACAGTGCGCCGCATGGTATAAAACAAAAAGAATGTGCCTCAGGATGTGCAGGTATTTATTCTGCGCCATTTGCATTGTCGATGTATACAGAACTGTTTGAGCAGGTGGATGCGTTAGAGCGATTAGAAGCATTCTTGAGTCAGTTTGGTGCTGATTTTTATGAGCTACCCGTATCAAGCGAGTATATAGAGCTTATACGCAAGCCGGTTCAAGTGCCAGAGCAGTTTATTTTTGAAAAAGTAAACGTTGTGCCAGTACATGCCGGCGAGCAGTTTAATTGGAGCGTTCGATGAATAAAAGGTTTCGTGGGTTTATGCCAGTGGTGGTTGATGTTGAAACGGCAGGACTTGATGCAAAGCAACATGCGCTGCTTGAAATGTGTGTGGTGTTATTGGACTTTGAGAAGTCTAAAACGTGGCGCTGTGGTGCTTCAGTCTTTGAGCATATCTTGCCATTTGAAGGGGCGCTTTTAGATGAGAAATCATTGGAATTTAATGGCATTGATCCCTTTCAACCCCTGCGCTTGGCATTGAGTGAGCGCGATGCATTAACACGTTTATTTGATCCTATTTGGAAAGCGCTTCGTGAAAACAAATGCCAGCGTGCAGTACTGGTTGGGCATAATGCATGGTTTGATTTAGCGTTTGTGAATGCTGCTGTAGATAGAACGGGGATTAAATCGCCTTTTCATCGGTTCACATGTTTTGATACGGCAACGCTTGCGGGGGTGCACTATGGACAGACCGTACTTGCAAAGGCAATGCATGTTGCAGGGATTGCCTTTGATGCCAATGAGGCACATTCAGCAATTTATGATGCAGAAAAAACGGCTGCCTTGTTTTGTAAAATCATCAATAGCTGGCAGCCGTTAAAGTAGCTTGTCGTGCGCTTTAGAGTGCTTCGCTGTGTTCTGCTAAGTAGCTTGCAACGCCTTCGGGTGATGCATTCATACCACTGTCGCCTTTTTTCCAGCCAGCAGGACATACTTCGCCATTGACTTCAAAAAATTGAACGGCATCAATAATTCGGAGTAATTCATCAACATTTCGGCCAATCGGTAAATCGTTTACGATTTGCGAACGAATGATTCCGTTATTATCAATAATAAAAGCACCGCGTAAGGCAACGCCTGCATCAGGGTGCTCAACACCGTATGCTTGGCAAATCGCATGGTTCATATCAGCAACCATGGTGTATTGAACGGCGCCAATGCCGCCTTGGTCAATCGGTGTGTTTCGGTAAGCATTGTGTGAGAAGTGTGAATCAATAGAAACAGCAATGACTTCAACGCCTCGGTCTTTAAATTCTTTCATGCGATGATCTAATGCAATCAGCTCGGATGGGCAAACAAACGTAAAATTAAGCGGATAGAAAAAGACAACACCGTATTTACCTTGCAGGTGCTGGTTCAAGTTGAAATTATCTACAATTTCACCTGAGCCAAGTACAGCTGGCACTGTAAAATCAGGGGCTTTTTGGGTCACTAAAACACTCATGTGGTTCTCCAATGGGTTGATAATAAAGTTAAGTATTTTTTGTTTCTTGAAGCAGTGGCAATAACTCGTCTTGTTCGTGCATATCAATAATAATATCAGAGCCGCCAATGAGCTCGCCCTGAACATACAATTGTGGGAACGTTGGCCAGTTGGCATATTGTGGCAAAGTTTGTCTGATATCAGGGTTTGCTAATACATCAACGGTTGCGAATGGCACGTCGCAGGCTTCAATGCATTGAACGGCGCGTGATGAAAAACCACACTGAGGAAACTGGGGGGTGCCTTTCATATATAAAAGGACGGCGTTGTCTGCAATTTGTTGTTTGATTTTATCTAATGTATTCATAAGGTACACCTATATGTGCTTTAAATTTAAGGTGACTAATTATCGATTAAATTGCCTGGTTATGCAACCGAAAACATGATAAAAAGCTGATGTTATAGGAAATTTAAGCGCTGTTGATTAATGTCCATTCTTCGGATCTATCAAGCGAAATAGCTCGGGGTTGTCTGAGTAATCAATGGGAACATCGATTAATACCGGTTTTTTAGCTGACATTGCCTCTTGGTACATTGCTTTAAAGTCATTGGCGTCATTAAGTTCATAGCCAATAGCACCAAATGATTTTGCAAAATCAGGGATATTTACTTGTCCGAGCATTACACCATTTTGGCGTTTATATTTCATGCGCTCTTGCTCTAATACCATGTTGTAAGCACCATCACGCCAAATAAAATGAACAAAGCTCAATTTTTCACGTACGGCGGTTTCAAGTTCCATCGCACTAAATAAAAAACCGCCATCGCCAGACATAGAAATAATGTTATGGTCGGGTTTTGCATAATGACATGCCATTGCCCACGGCAGTGCAACACCAAGCGTTTGCTGACCATTGCTAAACAGCAATTGATGTGGGTGGTAAGCTAAAAAATAACGTGCCATCCACATATAAATACTGCCGATATCACAGCAAATCGTGGTGTTTTTATTGATGACTTGCTGTAATTCATAAATAAACCGCAAGGGATGAATGGGCGAGCCATTATATTGCTGACCTGATGCGATTTTATTTAGTAACGTTTGTTGTGCCTTGATGATTTTTTTTTGTATTTGAATCGGCTGGGTATTTTTTAAGTGCACTTGAAGTAAAGCAATATTCGCTGCGATATCGCCTAAGAGTTCACAGGCTGGATAATAGGTGTTATTAAGCACGCTTGCGATGTAGTCCAGGTGAATAATGATTTTATTGTTTTTTGCATTCCATATTTCGCTATCATATTCGACTGAGCAAAAGCCTATGGTGAGCACCACATCGGCCGTATCTAGAATATAGTCCCCGGGTTGGTTTTTAAAAAGCCCCACACGTCCAATAAAGCAATCAAATGCTTGATGAGAAATGCACCCGGCGGCTTGATAGGTGCTAACAACTGCGTGAGGTGCTTGTTGCAGTAAGGCTCGAATGGCCTTTGTATTGTCAGGTCGGCTGGCGTCCATGCCCAATAAAATCACAGGGTGCTTTGCATGATTGATTAAGTCAGCTGCATGCTTCAATGCGTTTTGAGGTGCAGTGCCATAGGCCACGGGCGCTAAACAGGGAAGTGGTTTGTGTTGTGTGAGTTGACTGCATACATCTTGGGGCATGCTAATAAAACTAGCACCCCGGCGTGGCGCGGATGCACTACGAAATGCATTGGCAATCATTTCGGGTATATTATCAGCTGAAAAAACCTCCACACTGGTTTTAGTAACTGCTTCCATGAGTTTGACGTTGTTCATGCCTTGGTGTGAGTTTTTTAACAGCATGGCTTGACGCACATTGCCCCCGATGGCAACGATAGGATCGCCCTCAGTGGTTGCGGTTAATAAGCCGGCAGCAATATTCGCGACGCCAGGCCCTGATGTGACTAATACCACACCGGGTTTACCGGTTAGGCGCCCATAAGCACCTGCGATGAAGGCGGCATTTTGTTCATGGCGACAGGTGATCAGTTGAATATTTGAGTCGAGTAGTGCATCAAATACAGCGTCAATTTTAGCACCAGGAATGCCGAATATATACTCGACCTCTTCGGATTCTAAGCAGCGAACTAATAAGTGCGCGCCTGTTATTTTTTTCATAAATAAGCCTCATTCTATTTTTTTGAGTGCGGAAGCAATATCAAAATCAGAAGACGTATTATTAAAATTAGGGGGATCAATCAGTGCCATATGAAATGCATGCATCGGGCAAATACTGACACGAGCAGAACTGATTTCGAAATCAAAAGCATGCCCGCCAGTGAGGCGAGGGCTATCGATATAATGATAATGATAGCCAGGGATAGTAACCCCTATACTATAATCTGGGCAGTAAGTGGCAATCAGCGTGCCGCTGGATTTTTTTAACTCAAAACTGTGTTGAATTTTTGGAAGTACCTCTGCCAAAGGCTGATGAGGTATTTCTTTGCTGCTTTCAGAGCGTAATTTAATCCAGGCTAGTTTGGCTTCGATACGTATCATATAAAAAAGATGTTTCTCAGAGAGCTCGGCATGAATCAAAGCATTTAACGCAGTGAGACTGGGAACATGATTGAGTCCAAATACCTGATTTTCTTGAAAATGCGTAACCAATGCAAAGGGGATGTAGTCATTTGGGGCAACAAGACGTGCGACACCTTCTCTGCTTATGCGATAAAAACAGCCATCTACGGCAATCATTTCACCATCTAATCCATTGAGTACACCTAACCCTGTATTGCCTTTTTTTGCTAAGGCATCAAAATTAAACTGGCTTTCATAAGCGCCCTGTAAGAATGTTGAGAGTGCGCCAACTTGAAATAATGTACTCATATATTTCCCCCTGCAAGCAAGCAAAGTGCACCTAGGCTGCAGGTGAGATTTGAGGTGAAAATAATGAAGTTTAGTCGCCATAGCTCGCCTTCACTTGCCCAAAAATCATGAAAAATAAAGCTAGCAATAAGGGTGAAAGGCATCAGCATGATGGCTGCAAACTGAATATATATACCCAGCATCAAGAGGGAGCCTAAAATAATTTGGAATGTAATGCCAATACTTAATATCAGTGCAGAGGATGGGATTTTTTTAAGGGACATAACCTGCTTGGTTGGGCTCCAGTGGCAAGCATTCCAGACACCAAAAAAGACAAAGTAAAAGCCAACTAAAAAAGCGCCTAGTGAGGGAGCAAATAAGTGTATTGTATCCATTCTATCCGTCTCTTTTATGAATTAGGCTTTCTTTAAGCGTAGCAAAAAACAAGCAGATTTAAAGAATGCGAGCATAGAGACGTTGAATTATAAACTTGATACACTACATGCAGATTATAATATAACTTAGATAGAGCACGTATACAGGAGAATACCATGACGTTTACTTTACCTGCATTGCCTTATGCAATGGATGCCTTAGTACCACATATGTCACAAGAAACACTTGAATATCATTATGGAAAGCATCATCAAACGTATGTGACGAATTTAAATAATTTAGTTGCAGACACGGATGCCGCAGGTATGACACTTGAAGATTTAATTAAGACGGCTTCAGGTGGCGTTTTTAATAATGCAGCACAAATTTGGAATCATAGTTTTTTTTGGCAGTGCTTAACACCTGAAAGTTATGGTGAGCCAAGAGGTGAGTTACTTCAAGCAATTCAAACAGCATTCGGTTCGTTTGATGCGTTTAAAGCGCAATTTACAGAGGCAGCTGTTAAAACATTTGGTTCTGGTTGGGCCTGGTTGGTTCAAGATGATCAAGGCGCATTAAGTATTATGAGCACGAGCAATGCAGCTAACCCAATGACGTCAGGTTTGAAACCGCTATTAACTTGCGATGTATGGGAGCATGCTTATTATATTGATTATCGCAATCGACGCCCTGATTATTTACAAGCATTTTGGGCATTAGTGCATTGGGATTTTGTGAGTGAGCAGCTGGGCTAAGATAAGGAAGGAGTTAACGCATGGCACTTACAACAAATTATAGTCCTTTGCCTGTTGCTTTTACGCACGGCAAAGGGATTTGGTTGTATGATGAAGCAGGGAATGCTTACTTGGATGGTTTGAGTGGTATTGCTGTGTGTGGTTTGGGGCATGCACATCCTGATGTAACGCACACCATTCAGACGCAAGCCGCGAAACTATTGCATACCTCAAATGCGTATCATATTTTAGAACAAGAAGCGCTGGCGGACAAAATAACGGCCTTAACCGGCATGCCGGAAATGTTTTTTTGTAATTCAGGTTCTGAAGCCAATGAAACGGCGATTAAGCTAATCCGCTTATATGGTCATGCAAAAGGGATTGATACGCCCTCAACTATTGTGATGAAAGGCGCCTTCCATGGTCGCTCTTTAGCCACGTTAACAGCAACCGGTGGTCGGAAACATCAAGCGGGTTTTGAGCCTTTGGTGCCCGGTTTTGTACGTGCGCCTTATAATAATATAGAAGCCATTCAAACCATTGCTGCTAATCGCTCGGATGTGGTTGCTGTGATGCTTGAGCCAATTCAAGGTGAGGGTGGCCTGATAGTAGGCGATGAAGCTTATCTTCATGCTGTATCAGCGCTTTGCAAGGCAAATGATTGGCTTTTAGTTGTTGATGAAGTGCAGACAGGCAATGGACGAACCGGTGCGTTATTTGCGTCACTCGGTATGGGAATAGAGCCTGATATTTTAACAACAGCCAAAGGCCTTGGTAATGGGGTTCCGATTGGTGCTTGTTTAATTGGCCCGCGTGCCAGTGGCTTATTTAAGCCAGGAAGTCATGGTTCGACTTTTGGTGGAAACCCATTGGCCTGCGCGATAGCCAATACAGTACTTGATGTGATTGTGCGTGATAAATTATGTGCGCGCGCAGCCGTACTGGGTGTGAAACTTAAGCAAGCATTCATGGAAAAAATAGGCGATCATCCTCATGTTCGAGGTATTCGTGGTAAGGGCTTAATGCTGGGAATTGAGTTGGATAGGCCTGCGGCTGATATGCGCTTAATCGGGCTCGAAGAAAGGCTTTTGTTTAACGTCACAGCAGAAACAGTGGTGCGATTTTTGCCCCCACTGATTATGAGTGATGATGAATTAGATGAGCTAATTTTTCGGTTTTTTCGGGTGTTTGAGCGTTTTTTTTCGCTTTAAGTGTGCCAGGCGAGTTAAGTAAGCCGCTGCCTTAAGGCTTCATATAAACAAATACCGGTTGCGACAGAAACATTTAGGCTGGATACCTGCCCCTGCATGGGAAGGGAAAACAAATCATCACAGACATCTCGTGTTAAGCGTCGAAGCCCGGATCCTTCGGCGCCTAGCACCAGTGCGGTAGATGTTGTTTTATAGTTTAAGTCATAAATCGATTGTGTGGCTTCTCCTGCTGCGCCATAGACCCAAACACCCGCTTCTTTGAGGGTTTTGATACTGCGTGCCAAATTGGTCACACGAATAAACGGTACAGATTCTGCGGCACCGGATGCTACTTTACTAACAACTGGCGTAATATCCGCACTATTATCTTTTGGCGCAATCACAAAGTTAACGCCTGCGGCATCAGCACTACGAAGGCATGCGCCAAGATTATGAGGATCGGTAACGCCATCTAGAATTAAAATTAAAACCGGTTTGGGTGCCGCATCCAGCAGTTCGGGTAAGTCAGCTTCGATGTATGATTTAAGGGGCTCGGCTTCAGCTACAATCCCTTGGTGTGATATATCTCCAAAACGCTGCTTAAGCGCTTCAGCTGTAAGCGATTCCACTGGAATTTTAGCGTGAAGTGCCGCATCAAGTGCATCTTGTAGGCGCTTATCTTTACGATTTTTACTGACGTAGAGTTTATATGTTTTTCTCAAGGGATTATTGAGTAGCGCTAAGACCGGGTGAAGGCCATAAGTTAAATGTTCAGCCATTTTTTTTCTCATCTAAAAGGGGTTCTTGTTGCTCTAAAACAGGTTCAAAGTCTATTTTTCTTTCATCTAAATCAACACGTGCGACTAAAACCGTCATGGCGTCACCTAAGCGGTAAGAGTGGCCTGTTCGTTCGCCGACCAAGCGATGTTTAGTGGGGTTAAAGGCATAATAATCATTGTTTAGAGAGGTTACGTGAACTAATCCTTCGACATAAATATCATTGAGTTCAACGAAAATACCGAAGCTTGTGACCCCTGCAATTTTACCTTGAAACACTTGCCCTATTTTATCTTGCATGTACTCACATTTCAGCCAAGAAGTCACCTCGCGAGTGGCTTCATCTGCTCGTCTTTCTGTGGATGAGCAGTGCTTACCAAGACGGCCTATTTCGTTGTTATCGTACGCGAACCCTTCAGATGATTTGTTATCAAGCAAATATCCAATGGCGCGGTGAATAAGTAAATCAGGGTATCGGCGAATGGGGGACGTAAAATGGGTATAGGCGGGATATGCAAGACCAAAATGCCCATCGTTTGCTTCAATATACTGTGCTTGTTTAAGTGAGCGAAGCATAACGGTTTCGATGAGATGCCGTTCGGGCTTGTCACCAACGGCCATTAGCGTTGTTTGAAAGTGTTTTGGTGTGGGTTTTTTCCCACCATTAAGTGTTAAACCAAACTCGCCCAAGAATTCTCTCAGTGCAATAATTTTATCTTCAGCAGGCGCTGGATGCACACGATAAAGCGTTGAGATATCAGCTTTTTCAAGAAAGCAGGCGGTCGCAACATTTGCTGCGAGCATACACTCTTCAATTAATCGATGCGCATCATTTCGGATGACCGGAATGATTTGTTGGATTTTGCGGTGCTCATCAAAAATAATGCGTGTTTCGGTTGTATTAAAATCCATAGCACCACGTGCTTTACGTGTTTTAAGTAAAATATGATAGAGCGCATATAAATGTTGTAAAGCAGGAAAAATAAGGGCTTGATCGCTGAGGTCACAGACACCTTTTTGGAGCCATTCGGCGACTTGTGTGTAAGTAAGGCGTGCTTTTGAGTGAATTACGCCGCGGTAAACGCGAGAGCGCTGAATTTTGCCTTCGGGGGTGATGGCCATTTCCATAACCATACATAATCGATCAACTTTAGGTTTGAGTGAGCAAATGCCATTAGATAATACTTCAGGTAGCATCGGTACAACATTTTCAGGAAAGTAGACCGAATTACCGCGGTGAGCGGCTTCTTTATCAAGCGGTGAACCAATCGGAACATAATGACTGACGTCTGCAATGGCAACGTAGAGTTGATAGCCGCCTTTGGCTTTAGGTTTGCAATATACCGCATCATCAAAATCTTTAGCGTCTTCTCCGTCAATCGTAACAAAAGGGAGATGCCGAAGATCGGTGCGATCTTTGATGTCTGACTCATGCACGACATCTGGAATTTTTTTAAGAAACGCATGCACATCATCCGGCCATTCAGTCGGGATGCCATGGGCTAAAATCGCAACTTTGATTTCCATGCCTGGCGCCATATGCTCGCCTAGAATTTGAATGACTTTACCGATGGCATCAGCACGCTTGCTGGGATAACTTAAGATTTCAAGTAAAACAACTTGGCCATTAGTGGCGTTATTGGTGTGTTCTGCTGGAATGGCAATATCTTGTGTCAAACGTTTGCTGTCGGGTGAAACGAAATGGACGCCCTGTTCAGAGAAAAATCGACCGACAACGCGTGGATTCGCATGTTCAATAATTTCGTGAATTTTGCATTCAGGACGACCGCGGCGATCAAGGCCTGTTTGATGAACCAGTACGGTGTCACCATGCATTACGCTTCGCATTTCTCGTGGAGAAATGACTAAATCCTTTTCGCTTGTATCAGGAATAAAAAAGCCAAATCCATCGGGATGCGCTTGAATGGTGCCACGTTGCAAGTTAATTTTATCAAGAAGACAGTAGCGGTCTTTTCGGTCTTGCATGAGCTGGTTGTCACGAACCATAGCGCGTAAGCGAAAGCCTAGGGCGTCTTGTTCCGCTGTTTTATCAAGGCCCAGAGATGCAATCAGTTGTTTTTTAGAGATGGGGCGCCCAAAGATTTCAAGCGTTTCTAAAATAAACTCACGGCTTGGAATAGGATCAGCGTATTTTTCACGCTCTCTCTGATGAAATGGATCTCGCTTATGGCGCGAGGGTTTCGATTTTTTAGTCACAATGGCCTAAGCAGTAAATAAAAGGTTAAAGATAAGATTAGTTTAACATTTATTCTGCCTTTTGGGGTAATTCAAAGCCAAGTC
This sequence comes from Gammaproteobacteria bacterium, assembly GCA_022600515.1. Lineage (GTDB taxonomy): Bacteria > Pseudomonadota > Gammaproteobacteria > Legionellales > Legionellaceae > JAALKW01. The sequence continues at coordinate 3,681 of JAHZKG010000089.1, read as the reverse complement.
GCGTGATATAGGCTGTTAAGCTAGGCAGGGTCATGTTTTCACCAGCAAAAAAAGCGGTATTTTTATTTTGTTTTTGTGTTGTGATGGGCCACTCGCATAGGGCAAGTGTTTGTTGGCAGGCTATCTGCTGTTCATGTCCGGGTTTTGATTCGATGCAACTAAGAGATAGTATTGTGCTCCCAATGGCTAAAGCAGACCAATTGTTTGACTGTAAGCGGCTGCTAAAAGCCGTGTTGTTGTTTTGTTCCGTCATAGGGTGCGTTATCCAGAGATCAAATTTGGAGAGGTTGTGTAGCATGATAAGGCGAGGCTTGCCGGCGGGTAAAAGGGCGGTTTCGCCTTGAATAGCAATGGGCTTGCAGGTGGGCGGGAATATTTCTTCAGCGTGTACTGTGCTGGTAACAAACAAGAAGACATATAAGAAAAAGCGCATATTAAAGCCCTTAAATCATCTGAATAGAGGTGAGTTTAACATAGTGTAAAACACGGGTGAACATGAGGATGTATGCAGGGCTTTGATGTGTTAGGATCGCGTTTTAAAATTTGCATGTAGGTGTTCTTGTGGGAAAGATAATTAATGTTTCGGAGATCACGATATTACATCGTGAAGCAATTATTACGTGGAAGGCGTATGAAATATTATTGCATGCATCGAATGCCTCAGATTTTTTAGGTCTTGTTGAGCAAAACCATGCGTTTAATTATCGTCTTTGGCATGCTGAAGATAAAGCGCGTCGTGAGGATATGGGACATACGTTTGTCTATCAGGCAAAACGTGAGATTGATGGACACAATCAAAAACGCAATGACTGTATGGAAGCCATGGATGATTATCTTATTGAATTACTGAAACCAGCGGCACCGGACATGTGTGTCGTACATTCTGAAACACCAGGCATGATGATTGATAGGCTGTCTATTTTAGCGTTAAAGCAATATCACATGACAGAACAAACCGTACGCCAAGATGTGGATGATGTGCATCGAGCGGAGTGCTTAGAAAAGCTTGGTGTTATCGATGCACAAATTATCCAGCTTTCAACGTGTTTAAGTGATTTATTGCAGGAAGTTTTGCAACAAACGCGTACCTTTCGAGTATACAGACAATTTAAAATGTATAACTCAGTACAGTTAAACCCTGAACTGTATGCGAATGAGACCTAAGGTGCGTCAGGCGCTATAAAGCGAAGCTTTCACTGCGTCCTCGTGGTGATGCTTGGAGATCGATTAGAGCAGTATCTGGGGTTGCTGCTTTTTCTCCTGAGGGCATTTTGATCTGATTTGAAAAAAGGCCATATGACAAGAGGCCTTTCGTTGCATCTGACGATTTGTCTGCAGTGGTGTTCGCTGTATTTTCATTGTGGGCATCTAACGTATCGGTTGCCGCTGCATCTGAAGTGCTTTTTTTCATGAATGTTGCGTTTTCTGTTGCGTTATTAGAAAGCTCTTTGTGATACTTTGCTAATGCACGGCCAGACCAAACCAATGCATAAAGCATGGATGTGGCAATCATAATCGGCCATAGTATGAGAGAGCTTTCTTTGTATTCTTCCGAGGTGTTTGCTAATGCTAAACAGAAAAAGATAAATTTAAACGCTTTCATTGAGCCGGAAAAAAACGACCTAAAAATATCAGTCCAGCACAGTAGCGCATAAATTGGGAGGCTTAAGTCAAGGCCCAACTTCATTAGTTCATGGCTGAAGCCAAATTTATCACTCGTTTTACCCAGTTTCAATTCTGCGAGTGTATTACGCGCTATTTTTTCTTGGCAGCTGTTTACAAAGGCTTGAATACTCGTGTCATTTTTGTCATGGAGGGCTTGTTTTTTTGTATTATAAGCAGCGGATTGATAGAGTGAATAAATAGTGGAACTTATTAGGAGTAGCACACCGGTAGCTACCGTGCCAAGTGTGACTATTTGAGGCAGTGGCGTTGCGAAAAAAATAAGCGCTATAGAAGAGACCGCAAAGACACTACAAACCAGCGCAGTATAGGCAGCAAGTGCATGACGCAGACCCACCAAAAGTGCATCGATTTGGGATATTTTATGTGTGTTATGCAGTTTTGTTCTGAGCGCACTAAAGTGCGCGAAATGTGCTAAAAGTTCTTGGTGTTTTTCTTTGTATGCGTTTTTTAGCATGGGTAACGTGTTGAATTTTTTGAAGGGCAAGAATGATGACGTTTGATGGTCTGTTGATAGTGCTTGTGTAATCTCAAGTTCTTGATGTTGTATTTCAGCCAATTCAGCGATGAGTGTCTCAATTGTTTTTGCACTTAACGTCAGGTTTGCTTTTTCTTGTGAAACAAGGAGATTTTGCTGAAAACTTTTTTCTTCATGAATACGTGTCGCAATACAGAGTGTCGCAAAGAGAAAAGAAATAGAGGTAACCGCGAGCAGTGCGGGGCTTGATAGAGGGGTTAGTGTGATCACCCCCATGAACATATACCAGCCATCAATAAAACCTGCATAGCTTGCCGAAAAATAGCTGCTACGTTGTAGGGCTGCCGATTGGAGGTTATTTTGTACTCTTGAGGTGATGGTTTGATAGAAGTCGCGGTAGTGTTTTTCTGCAATACCTGGCAACAAGGCGCGCCATTCAGGAATGGTTGGGTGGACTGTGTTTTTTAATGCTCCAATCTTGGTATGAAAATCGGCCAGCTGGTCGGTCGTGAGCGATAAACGTTGGCTTGTCGTGCTTTGTGTGTCGTAATTGTAGTGAATATAATATAGGCCATTAACTTTATTATCTGAGCTATTTTGGATGAGTAAAAAATTATGGGCGTATTTTTCTAAGGCTTTGCTGCCGTCAGCAGGAAGGGTTCTACTTTCTTCAAAGGCTCCCCACTTATCTAAGTCGCCTAATTTATTTATTTTTCCCTGTGCATCAAACGTCGTGATAAATGACTTATTTTCATCCATCATATCTTTACGTCGATTGATCATGCCGCGACTCCAGAGGCGGTTGCCTGCAGACAGTAAGGCAAGGCAGGCGCCAACGGGCATGAGCAAATAACTAAGGTCTTGGGTTGAAAGTAATTTAACCGCTACTAACGTACTCTTTGTTCCACGAATGGCATTTTTAATGCCTTTGGTTGCATCACGTAATGATTGCCAGGTGCGATAGATGGCTTTGTCAGCCTCTATTTTGGAAGGATAACAGTTATTGGCAAAGGCCGAGATAGAGGCTAAAGAGAAAACGCCAAACCCTGCTTCAATCATGCCTTCGGGGGTGCGTAGCCAATTGAACATAGCGTCTGAGGCAAGGTCATCCTGTAGCATGCCATACTCACCGCTATAAAACAGCTCAATCATTTTAGGGATTAAGTTCAAAACATCGAAATAGCCATAGAGGCGAAAAATCACGCGATTGTCGCTAAGACTTTTCCCTAGCTCTTGAGGTACAATTTTTTGAAACAGGGGTGAATCTACTGTCTCGCTTGACTTTGGCATATGAGTCCTAAGCGGTAACTGAGATTGCAGAGGAGTGTAATTGATCATAGCAAAACATGCAAGTATTATCCCAGTTTGGTTTTTTTTGACACAAGTTAAAGAGCCGAATTATTAATTATATCACCTGCTTTGTTCTAGCTAAATTAGAGTAGCTCTTTTTTTTGTAAGGAAATTAAGACCGTGCACGTAAGCCATTAAAAAGTATATTTTGCGAGCATGAAAAGCACATT
>JAHZKG010000088.1 GCA_022600515.1 Gammaproteobacteria bacterium | reverse complement strand
GGAACAGATGCAAATTTTTATGACATTTCAGCCGTACCGCTTCAAGCCTGCCCTCAGTATTTAACACAAGTGACTGGTTTAGTTGTAAACAATAGCGCCATCCTTCTGCCTGACAGCAAGGCACTCGCAGACTTAACAGAAAGCGACTTTGATAAGGCCCTCATTCAAATCGACAGTGACCCTTCGCTTAATAACTGTGGTGATTGTTATAACCAACTAGAGACCGGCGCATCATGCAGTACCCCCAATAATTGCCCCGCAACAACACAGATGCAAGACTGCGTAACACCAAGTGGGGGCTGGAGTCAAAATAATACTGATTATATGACAAATTATTCAGCCTATTTTTCAGCAAGCACCACGCTCTTTAATTCAGGCGGTACGGCACCTTACGTAAATATCCCAGGCACATATAATCAGTAGACATCACAGGAAAAACCAATGGGGCTCAAGTGCCATTGGTTTTCCCCGCCTATCCCGCTATAATCCCCTCCCCACTTAATTTTGTTCTTAAGTAATTTTTAAGTTTAATTTGCTACACTGAGCCTTATACTTTTTATATAACACGTAGAATATGCCAACATATAAAGATAGAGACGAGACCGGAAGTACCTCTGAGTACGAAAGTGACGACGGAACCCCTTATCATGCGGGAGAGCCACTTGGGACAGGGTCCAAAGACAAGGTAAGGCGGTTTAGAGCCGCGGATGGAAGAACGATCGCCATAACTCAGCCAATCGATAGAGCTTCTGTAAGCGCCTCTAAAATACGAACGGAGTATGCTTTCGATGAAACTCAAGCGAAATTTAGCCTTCTCAGCGCATTACATCCAGGTCAGGTGCAAGGCATAAAGCTAAAAGATGGAACCTGTCTACTGCGTACACCAGAGGCGAGCGGTGAAATATATAACAAAATAGGCGCTGACGGTTTTACGGAAATGCATAAAATGCAAATATGTCTTTCAGCCATTCAAGCATTGAAAGTTATTCATGATAAGGGCTTTGTATTTATAGATTTAAAAGCAGATAATATGTTTTATGATATCACAACAGGCAAAACAACGTTTGTTGATGGCGGCATGTCGGCACAAAGCGGACGAATAGCCAATGATCGGTACCGTTGTACTACAGCATGCAAGGTCAAGGAAGTGAGGCAAAGATTTTATCATATCGCACCAGAGTTTTTTTCAACATCACATGTGTGTGCACATGCTTCAATGGATATTTATTCTTTGGGCTCTATGATGCAACGCATACTTGGCGAGATAAAAGGCCCGCTCGTGAGCATAATTAGAGACTGCCTTAATCCAGCCCCAGCCAGAAGACCTAATGTAAATCAGCTAGAAGAAGAGGTGAGTGGTTTAATTGACTTACTCAGCGAGATTAGGAGGTTTGGAATCTAGCAAACTTATAGTCATTTGGTTTTTAAATGACTTGTTCCCAGTGCCTACCTAACGCGACTTGTTCGCGTTATCCCGTTGATTGACTCATGTTGACTGGATGCCGTGGACAAGCCACGGCACGTAGGGATTCTCTTATGGTTCACTTAAGAATCAAACCACTATAAAATACAACCGGCAAAGCATTCATCATTGACAAAAGAAAAATGTGCATAAGTTTTTTAAAGAAAAATCAAGCTAACACTGAAAATAATTAAGTCGTTGAATTTAAAGGCATTTTAAACAAAGCGTCACCCTGCCCTTTTTTTGCTTCTGTGGATAAGTGTGTGTGCAAAACAAAGCTCAAGCTGATGGGCTTGAGCTCGTTTATCTTAACATTAAGCTTACTTGAGTTGTTTTCGGACTTTTTGAATTGCACGAATTTGTGCCGCTGCACGTGCAAGCTCTATGGACGCCATTGAGTAATCAATTTCAGAATTTCTATCTGCCATGGCTTCTTCAGCACGTGTCTTGGCTGCAATCGCAAGGGCTTCGTCTAAACAATCAGCACGCTCAACTGCATCAGCCAAAACGCTCACACAGTTTGGTTGAACCTCTAAAATACCGCCAGAGACATAATAGATGTCTTCTGTGCCACCCATTTGGGTCACACGGATTTCACCCGGCTTCAACACGGTTAAAAGAGGTGCATGCCCTGGAACAATGCCTAGCTCTCCTAGGTCACCCGTCGCAACAACCATCTCGACAGGGCCTGAAAAAATGGCTCGTTCTGCGCTAACAATATCTAAATGCATTGTAATTGCCATATTATTACACCGTATTATAAATTAAAGCGTTTTTGCTTTTGCAACCGCTTCTTCGATACGACCGACCATATAAAATGCTTGCTCAGGCAAGTCATCATATTCACCTGCCAAGATACCCTGGAACGCTTGAATCGTGTCTGCCAACGAGACGTATTTTCCTGGTGAGCCCGTAAATACTTCGGCCACAAAGAAAGGCTGTGACAAGAAACGTTGGATTTTTCGAGCACGTGATACGGTGCGCTTATCATCTTCAGATAACTCATCCATACCTAAAATTGCAATAATATCTTTCAGTTCTTTATATCGCTGAAGGGTTTGCTGTACGCCACGCGCTGTATCATAGTGCGCTTGTCCAACAACAAGAGGATCTAACTGACGCGACGTTGAATCAAGTGGATCAACCGCTGGATAAATACCAAGCTCTGCAATTTGACGCGACAATACAACCGTTGCATCCAAATGCGCAAACGTCGTTGCAGGTGATGGATCGGTTAAATCATCCGCAGGCACATACACCGCCTGAATAGACGTAATCGAACCATTTTTTGTAGAGGTAATTCGCTCTTGCAGCATCCCCATTTCTTCAGCCAATGTAGGCTGATAGCCTACAGCTGATGGCATACGACCTAACAGCGCTGACACCTCAACACCGGCCAAAGTATAACGATAGATATTATCAACAAATAATAAAACATCGCGGCCTTCATCACGAAATTTTTCCGCCATGGTCAAGCCGGTTAGCGCAACACGCAATCGGTTACCTGGAGGCTCATTCATTTGGCCATAAACCAGAGATACTTTGTCTAATACGTTTGAATCTTTCATTTCGTGGTAGAAGTCATTTCCTTCTCGGGTTCGCTCACCCACCCCTGCAAATACAGAGTAACCACTGTGCTCAATCGCAATATTACGAATCAGCTCCATCATGTTAACGGTTTTACCAACACCCGCGCCACCGAATAACCCCACTTTTCCGCCTTTCGCGAAAGGGCAGAGTAAATCAATTACTTTAATTCCTGTTTCAAGCAGTTCTTGACTGCCTGCTTGCTCATCATAGCTTGGGGGCGCGCGATGAATAGGCGCTACTTCTTCAGCGCCAATTGGCCCTGCATTATCAATCGGGTTACCCAGCACATTCATGATGCGCCCTAGGGTTTTTGTTCCAACAGGCACCTGAATCGGCTGCCCTGTATTTTCAACAGAAACGCCTCGTTTCAAACCATCGGTTGTTCCCATCGCAATGGTTTTAACCACACCATCGCCAATTTGTTGCTGTACTTCAAGCACCAAATTAGCTGACTCGATAATCAATGCGTCATTAATATTAGGTACGCTTTGACGTGGAAATTCGACATCAACCACAGGTCCAATGACTTGGACAACTTTACCATTACTTATCACAGAACCCGTTGCTTGAACTAATGCTTCTGTATTATCGCTCTTACTCTTGCTCATTACTTGCCCTCTTATAACGCGTCTGCACCACCGACAATTTCCGCTAATTCTTGCGTAATCGCGGCTTGTCGAGCTTTGTTATATGCCAATTGGAATGTTTTAATTAAATCACCTGCATTGTCTGTCGCACTCTTCATTGCAATCATCTTAGCTGCTTGTTCACATGCAATATTTTCAACCACAGCTTGATACACTTGTAACTCAATATAGCGCGTTAACAAACTATCTAGCAGTGTTTTTGCCTCAGGCTCGTAGATATAATCCCAGTAATGCCCAAGGGTTTTTTCTTCTTCTTCTGCAAGCGGCAAAGGAAGCAGTGCTTTCATGGTTGGCTTTTGCACCATGGTATTTACAAATTCATTCGAAACAATATGCAAAGCATCAATTTCGCCGGCTTCAAAAGCATCTAACATCACTTTCACAGCACCAATTACATCGCCAACACTCGGTGCATCACCTAAGTGCTCAACCGAGGCCAAAATGTTTCCACCAACGCGATTGAAAAATGCCTGCCCTTTACGCCCGACCAAACAGAGCTTCACTTCTTGCCCTGCATCATGCCAGCCACGTATTTTAGTCAGCGCTTCTCGCAGTAAATTTGCATTTAAGCCACCACACAAGCCTCTATCTGAGGTTACAACGATAAGCCCCACGCGTTGCTGCTCACGTGTTTCCATGAACACATGCCTATATTCAGCCTTTGCCCGTGCAACATGCTTTACCACATCATATAGCTTGCTTGCATAAGGCTTAGACGCGCGCATACGCTCTTGCGTTTTCCGCATTTTACTTGCTGCAACCATTTCCATCGCAGAGGTAATTTTTTGCGTATTCTTAATGCTCGAAATTTTAGAGCGTATCTCTTTTGCTCCAGCCATCTAATTGCCCACCTGTTTAAAGAAACCCCAGCTTATTACCAGCTACCTGTTCGTTTGAAATCTTCAACGGCTGCTGTTAATTGCTTTTGAATTGCATCATCATACCCGCCCGCTTCGTTGATTGCTTTCAACAACGTTGCTTGTGATGCATGCATATAGCCTCTTAATGCCGCCTCAAATGCTGTAATTTCAGCTGCTGGCACGTCATCTAAATAGCCTTTTTCAATTGCGAATAACACAACACCCATTTCGGCAACCGAAAGCGGTAAATATTGTGGCTGCTTCATGATTTCAGTGATGCGTTGTCCCCGCTCAAGCTGCTTACGCGTGACATCATCTAAATCAGAGGCAAACTGTGCAAAAGCCTCAAGCTCACGAAACTGTGCCAAGGCAAGCCGTGTACCGCCACCTAATTTCTTCATGATTTTTGTTTGCGCTGCCCCACCCACACGAGATACAGACAACCCAGAGTTAATTGCAGGTCGAACCCCTGAGTTAAACAAATCAACATCTAAGAAAATTTGACCATCTGTAATAGAAATTACATTGGTTGGTACAAAAGCAGATACATCACCCGCTTGGGTTTCAATAATAGGTAACGCGGTTAACGAACCGGTTTTGCCTTTGACGCGTCCGTCAGTTAAGCGCTCAACCTCAGCCGCATTAATTCGAGCAGCACGCTCAAGTAACCGTGAATGCAGATAAAAAATATCACCAGGATACGCTTCTCGACCCGGAGGACGGCGCAACAAGAGTGAAATTTGACGATAAGCCCAAGCTTGCTTGGTTAAGTCATCATATACAATTAAAGCATTCTCACCTTGCTCCATGAAATACTCACCCATGGCGCAACCCGCATATGGCGCAATAAATTGTAATGCAGCGGGATCAGCAGCACCAGCTACCACAACAATGGTATGCGCTAATGCATCATGCTCTTCAAGTTTTCGAACCAGTGACGCAACCGATGACGCTTTTTGGCCAATGGCCACATAAACGCAAACAACGCCTGTGTTTTTCTGATTAATAATGGCATCAAGCGCAATCGCTGTTTTACCGGTTTGTCTATCACCAATAATTAATTCTCGTTGGCCACGACCAATAGGAACCATCGCATCAATTGCTTTTAATCCAATTTGTAATGGCTCATCAACCGATTGCCGTTCAATTACACCCGGCGCTACTTTCTCAATAGGTGAAAGCTGGTCGCTGTCGATAGGACCTTTGCCATCAATCGGATTACCCAGCGCGTCAACCACACGGCCAAGCAAGCCTGGGCCAACGGGCACTTCTAAAATACGTCCGGTGCATTTTCCTTTTTGTCCTTCGGACAATCCAGTTGAGTCACCTAATAATACAACACCCACTGAGTCGCGCTCTAAATTTAACGCAAGACCATATACGCCACCGTCAAATTCAATCATCTCACCTTGCATGGCGTCTTTAAGGCCTTCCAGACGAACAATCCCGTCTTTCAAGCTCACAATGGTGCCTTCGTTACGTGCGTCGGACTTGACTTGAAAGCGCTCGATTTTTTGTTTAATCAGCTCACTGATTTCCGACGGATTTAATGTGGTTTGTTGTACCATGAAACGTATCCTCTCGATGACGCGACTCAACTATAAGTCAGCGCCTAATTTGTCTAATTGACCTTTAACAGAAGCATTAATCACCCAGCCGTCTGCAGAAATAATTGCTCCGCCCAACAGGTCCGGATTAATCGATACATCAAGCGTCACTTCTCGGTTAAAACGAGCGGTTAACCGCTCAATTAAGTGTGCTTCTTGCGCTTTACCCAAAGGTGAAAAACTGTCGACCTGAACCGTCACTCGCTGCTCTTCTTCTGCACGAAACGCCTCAAACTGCTTAAAAATAGCAGGCAGGACCGGCAACCGTCCATTATCTGCTAGCACATGAATAAACGCATCTTGTACATCAGATAATGTCTTAGCCGCACCCGGAAGCGCTTGCATGACACTGCATATTGCCTCTTTATGCTCTTGCACAGTGGTGGTTGGGTTATCAATAAATGCAAGCATATCAGGGCTTGACGCAACGGCCTGAAGCGCTGAAAGCCATGTAGACCACGCAGACAAAGCCTTGGCTTCAAGTGCATGCATGAAAATCGCTTTCGCATAAGGTCGTGCAATGTTTGTCCAGTCGGCCATAACTTAAAGCTCTTCAATCATGCGGTCGAGCAGTACGCGGTTTTTATCTTCGTCCACTTCGGCCATTAAAATTTTCTCAGCTGTTGCAACGGCTAAGGCACCCACTTCTTTTTTAAGCGACTCTTTTGCACGATTCACTTCTTGCGCTAATTGCTCTGCGTGTGACTTCGTGATGCGCGCCGCTTCAAGACGTGCTTGTTCTTTTGATTCTTCAACCAACAGCGAGGCACGTCGACCGGCCTTCTCAATAATATCCGCCGCATCCACCTTCACTTGCTTCAACTCTTCTATCACACGTGCTTGCGCTAATTCGAGCTCACGACGGCCACGTTCTGCTGCAGCCAAGCCATCGGCGATTTTATCGCGACGCTCTTCGAGCGCTTGCGTTAAAGGCGGCCAAACAAACTTCATGGTAAACCAAACAAATGCTGCAAAAACCAGCATTTGAATAATCAACGTTGCATTAATATCCATACTTTAAGATCCAAGTGCACTAAGAAACGGATTTGAGAAAGTAAAGAACAACGCAATACCTACACCAATCATGGTTACCGCATCTAAAAGACCTGCGACAATAAACATTTTCACTTGAAGCATGGGTACCATTTCAGGTTGACGTGCAGCACCTTCTAAAAACTTACCGCCCAAAAGACCAAAACCAATCGCTGTTCCAAGCGCTCCGAGTCCAATTAATAACGCAACAGCAATCACTGTCATGCTTTGAACTTGAGCTACCAAACTTACTGCATCCATAAATACTCCCCTTTGACTAACATTGTTAAAATTAAAAAAACCAAAAACACCTACTGAACTCTAGTGATCTTCATGCGCCAAGCTTAAATAAACAATCGTCAAGACCATGAAAATAAAGGCTTGCAGCGTAATCACTAAAATATGAAAAATAGACCATCCCAGCGACAAAACAAACTGCGCTATTGTGAGGGCAACATTCGAAACAATTGAAGCGGACGCGGCATTTAATGTAAACAAGGCGATTAAAATAAAAATTAATTCTCCCGCATACAAATTACCAAACAGTCGCAAAGACAATGAAATAGGTCTTGAAATCAATGTTGCGAATTCTAAAACAAAATTAATAGGAATAAACACAGGATGATTAAAAGGCTGCAATGTCAGCTCTTTTATAAATGTTTTAGGTCCTTTTATTTTAATACTATAAAAAATCATCAGCGCAAAAACAGACAAAGACATTCCAAACGTTGTATTTAAATCATTGGTTGGCACCACTTTAAGGTGCTTAACACCAAACAGCTCGCCGACCAATGGCAAACCATCAACAGGCACAATATCCATAAAGTTCATCACAAACACCCACACAAAAATGGTGAGCGCCAAGGGCCCTATGAGCGCACTGCGACCATGGAAACAATCTTTGACTTGCGAATCAGCAAAATCAAGCATCATCTCGGCAAAGTTTTGCCACTTACCGGGAACGCCCGTTGACACACGACGGGAGCCAAGCACCAATAAACCCAGCGCAACCATGCCCGATAGGAGGGAGAAAAAAACAGTATCTAAGTTCACAGTCCAGAAACCAGCGCCTGAGCCTAAACTCATGGTTTTCAAATTGTACGTCAAATACGTCAAGTGATGTTTAATATAATCGGTACTAGATATCATGCGACTCTCATACTTGTTTTAACTTCGGCAACCCGAAAAAATAACGGCGCAAACCAAGAAACCCCTTGCGCCAACATATACCCTATAAAAAACACCATGGGCACTACATGCCCAAAACGAAACACCCCAGCAAATAAAGCTGCTGAAAAAAATAATTTAAATGCCTCACCCCGATAAGCACGCGTTACAATTGCTTTTGAAAACCGTGCACGTTGCTCGGAAAACAAAAGGTACGCGAAACATCGTTGCGGCATCATCCAAACGAAGCCACCTAACATCATAGAGCCGGCTGTGCGTGCATCCGCCATCACCCCTGCCACTATTGAAGCCAGGGCAATAAGACCTAGCTGCGCAAAAAAAAGACGTCTTGCGCCTTGCAACCCTCGTTGATTTTTCACTGACTCGCCTTTTTGGTTCGCGCAGAGTATAAAATAATCACCGAAACTGTGCAAGCCTACTGAATAGCTATTGGCCAGGCTTTTTAATATTTTTTGTTGATTTACTTTATTGCTCTCTTTATTCTGAAAAGATGAGTCACACGAATCCCTAGGTTTTCATGCTACGAAAACAAGAACAGACCCTTTGGTTTTTTTTTACACTACTCTTAATCACCCAAATCATTCTACAACTCAACAGCCCGCTCCACCATGATCTCATATGGAGCCTTGAAGTAGGTAAACGTCTGATGGCTGGCGGCACTTATTTTCACGATTTTTTTGAAACAAATCCACCACTTTTATATTTCTTGCATGGCGCACTGTTTAAACTTGCTGGAGCAATTCAACTAAAGCCCCTGACTGTTTTTTATATATTTATTATTTGTGCATCTCTGCTCTGTTATCTAAGCTGCTTTCGAATCACGCGCAATTTATTTCCTGAAGATAAACAAATTAGGACCTTTCTTTTAACAGCGCTCGCAATAAGCCTTGGGTTTGCTCCAAATAATGATTACGGACAGAAAGAGCATATTATGATGCTCTTGGCCTTACCTTATTTTCTTTTTAACCTCTCGTTCATTTTAAACAAACCCAGATCAAAGCAACATGAAATTGTTTTGGGGGCTTTAGCCGGCATTGGGTTTGCCTTTAAACCGCCTTACTTTTTCATTCCTTTAGCACTGATTGAACTTGAGCGGGTTGTGCGTAACCGCTCTTTCAACGTACTGATTCGATGGGATATAGCAGCCATTGTCTGCGTTCAATTTATTTATTTACTGAGCATGGTCATCTTAACACCCAGTTATTTAACAGATATGCTGCCTGTTATTTTAAAAACCTATGTTCCTCAAGCCTTTGTGCCATGGTCAGGTACGCTGTTGAATCATTATTCTCTTTTTTTCTATTTTAATACATTAATATGGTTTCTTTGCTACCAACCCAATCGATTAAATCAAATAATTGCTTATTTTTTTCTGATAACCCTTGGCTTTACACTCAGCTTTATTTTGCAAAACAAGGGATGGGCCTATCAGCAATTACCTTTACGAATTTCGAATCTTCTTTTTTTGAGCTTGATTGCGTTGTCCGGCTTAAGAAAATTTAAAGATTGTATAATTCAAAAATATGTACTGCTATTATCCGTTATCTTCTTAATCACCACGCTTTTTCTGATTCCATCGTGTAAAATTTCAACAGAAAGACTGAGCTGCTTTATCAACCCTTCTTGTTCGTTCAATCAAATGACAGATGAAATTCGTGCGTATACGACCCCCAACGACTCTTTCTTTAGCTTCAGCAGCCACATGCAGTCGACGTATTTTGCACATTATGGGCACCTTCAATTAGCGTCTCGTTTTGCTGCATTATGGCCTCTTCCCAATTTACTCAATAAAACAGACAGTAAAAACTTAATCCCTGTGATTCAAGCACTGATTGCAGAAGATTTTGTACGTAATCAGCCTCAAGTTGTTTTCGTTAGCATGATCAATGAATATGAATATATTCAAAATCCTGATTTTAACTACCTCTCTTTCATGAAAGAAAACAAAACATTTGACACCTTGTGGAAAAAATATCACTGGGTGAAGCACATTGAATATAAGCCTTATTTCTTTGATATTTATCTGAGAGACACATCATGACGCACCATGTCGTACAACGACCGTTTGGCTTGCCAGCCCAGCTGAATTGTTGCTTGATGCGCATCAGCCCAATAAGCAGCTAAATCACCTGTACGTCTGGGCAATATTTTGTATGGAATCGTGCATTGATTGATAATTCCAAATGCTTTAACAACTTGCAGAACAGAATAGCCCTTGCCTGTTCCTAAATTAAATAGATGAGCGCCTGTATGTTGGTCTATATACAATAAAGCTTTTAGGTGCCCCGCGACTAAATCTAACACATGGATATAATCACGCACACAGGTGCCATCCTGCGTTGGATAATCATCACCAAATATACGCAAATAAGGTAGTTTTTTCTGAGCAACCTGAGTAATATAAGGCATCAAATTATTAGGCACGCCTTGGGGTAATTCATCAATCAAACCACTTGCGTGCGCACCCACCGGATTAAAATAACGAAGTGACATGGCAGAAAATTCGGGATCCGCTTGACACATATTCTCCAGCATTTGCTCAACCGTATATTTTGTTTGCCCATACGGATGAATAGGACGCGTTGCTTGCGTTTCAGTACAAGCATTTGAATTCAAATCGCCATACACCGCTGCTGACGAAGAAAAAATTATTTTTTTAATCCTACTTTCCTGCATGACTTTTAAGATATTTAAACTACCCACAACATTGGTTTCATAATAATCTAGCGGGATATTATGTGACTCACAGACTGATTTTAAACCGGCAAAATGAACAACAGCATCAAATTGATTGGCTTCACAGCATGCTTTTATTTGATGTATATCGCGAATATCACCTTGAATAAACTTAAACGGGGTTGGATTTATTTTTCTAATATTATTGATAACAGCACGTGATGAATTGACAAGATTATCAATCACCGTGACGTGAAAGCCCGCATTTAAAGCCTCAACAACAAAATGACTCCCAATATAACCAAGACCGCCCGTTACCAATACATTCACACCAATCCCTCCTGGCTAATACAGCCGGATTTACTGAATTTTTTGGGGAACCAATCGCTCTGTAATGCCTTCATGGTATTCAGCGTCTTCATTGACATGCCATACATCATAATCATCCGTACCACGAATAATATTCTCGACCGTTAATTTTGCGGTCATCATGGCATGATCTTGATTATTATATTTATGCATCCCATTGCGCCCGACAAGATGCAGGCTCGGGTATTGCTGCTTTAAATACTCTCGAATAATCGTAACGTTTTGCTTGTAGCCTTCATCATAAACTGGATACGCTTTTGGCTGGCGAACAACACACCCATCTATAATTTCATCGGCCTTAACCAGCCCTATTTGGCACATTTCTTTTTTTGCAAGTTCAATTAAATCACTGTCTTTGCTTGTCCATAATCCATCCCCTTCAAAGCAAAAATATTCCAAGCCATAGCAGTTTTTACTCTCATCAGGAATGAGCTCCGGAGACCATGATCGAAAATTTTGTATCCGACCTACTTTGACATTAGGCTCATGAATATAAATCCAATTATCATCAAAACTGCCTTGGTTATTAATCATCAGCGCAACCGTTAGAAAATCTCGATATTTTAAGGCGGCTGCCGCGCGCAATACGTCCTCCGGCATTGTGTTTTTTATGGCCGGAATAAGCGCTCTTATGGGCATCGATGACAGCACATGTTTTGCTTTAACATGCTTTATCCTATCGCCTAATCGATAGCCAATATCCCAGGTTTGTTCATCTTCTAGATAATATAATTCGGTAACATCTGCATTCAGCTCAATGTGATTATTTTGCGCCCGTATTTTAGCTGCGGCTGCTTCCCACATCATCCCAGGACCAAGCCTTGGATAACGAAAGTGTGTAATCAGTGTTTTAATTTGCTCATCCCCACCCTGGGGCTTAAAGGCATTCACAACCGCTGACATCAACGATAAGCCTTTGATGCGCTGAGAGGCCCAATCAGGCGAAATGTCTGTACACGCAACACCCCACACTTTCTCAGTGTAGGTCTTGAAAAAGATTTGAAATAAATGCGTCCCAAACTGATTGCTCACCCAATCTTGAAACGATTTAATGGGCTTGATTGGAAAAAGACAACTTTTAAAATAAGAACAAACCGCCAAAGCAGATTGATAAAAACCAAGCTTCCAGAGCGCATCAAATGGTTTCAAAGGATAACTAAAAAATTTTCCTCGATAAAATATACGTGATTTACGCGGCCGCTCTATAAAATCAGCGCCTAATATTTCATCCCAAAGCGCTTCAATTTCAGATGATTTAGAAAAAAATCGATGGCCACCAATATCAAACCGAAAGCCATTATATTCAACGGTTCTAGAAATTCCGCCCACATAACGCGGGTCTTTTTCTAAAATATAACAAGAACGGCCTTCTTTGCCCAATAAATAGCCAGCCGTTAGCCCGGCAGGTCCTGCGCCAATGCAAGCAACATCCAGTGTTTTTGCGCTTTTTTTTTGAGCCACAGACAAATAATCCGAAAGCCAAATTTAATTTTACTCTATCAGAATAAACGCTTAAATCAATTGCTATCTCTCGGGCCTGTTGACGAGCTGGTTTTTTAGTGTTTATTTTCTATACTTATAAATGAAGCATTATTTTATCTTAGAAACCGTTGTATAGAGGTTATTATTATGTCTGGACGAACGCAACACACGCACGCACTCATGTGTGAGCATATGAACAATCGCTATGGTGAATTTGATCAACACACACATCAAAAAAACCACAAACATGACAAACGTCATTTTACGTATGAGCCAAATTGTAAGTCACATCCGAGTAAAAAAATGCGGAATCAAGAACAGCTTGAAGCAATAAAATCCCATCCGGATTTATTAAACGCATTTGCGAAAGAAAAAAGGTTAAAACGGTTGGCGAGAACACCTTTCCACTGATAGAGTATAGGTATCCGGATCAGGTTTGCCACTTCCTGATTGGGAAAGCGTTCAAAAGCCCGAATTGAAGCTTCGGGCTTTTTTTTACTTTTTTTTACTTTTTTTTTCTTTTTTTAGAGCGCCCTAAGCAGGACCAATATAATAATAGTTAAATAACTTTACAACACGAACAACACCATCCGTTTGTCTTGCAATCTGAATCACTCGAGCGCCTTGCTCAGGCATGACATCTCCCATTAAATACACAATCCCATCCGCGGTGACCACTTTGAACTGACGCGGGTCTATTTCCGCATCGCCCAGTACTTGGCTTCGGATTTTGGCAGTAATCCAGCTATCTTGCAGGGTATGATCGGCGGTTGATCTAATCGCCAATTGATTGTATTTTTTTCGGACTCCGGGCAAGTTTAAAAGCCGCGCATTGGCTTCCTCTCTTAACACACGCGTCGGTACATGGCCTGTTAATAAAAGATCGCGGTGAAACACCGCCAAATCAATTGCACATCCCTCACATCTTAAATGCTCATCCGAGAATAAAAGACGATTGGCTTGTGCACCCAATTGATAATCATCCATTTTTTTATAGAGATTATGTCTATCATACACCAGCATTGCGCCCGTCCAGACACCACTCACATCAGCACAACCTGATACAGAAAACAAAACACCCAGCACAACCAAGCACTGGATAATTTGCTTTTGATAAGCACGCATTTTACCCATGGAGAAATACAGCCTGCGCGTCCTAGTGCACATACTGGAATACTTTCACAACCTTACGCACGCCTTTTATTTGTCGTGCAACATCCACCGCAAGGTTTGCTTGTTCTGGGGTTGCTATTCCCATTAAATAAACCACTGCATTGTTTGTCACGACACGAATAGAGCCTGAGCCTAAATCTTTTTTGCGCAGTAGTTTTGTTCTTACTTCGCCTGTAATCCATGTGTCTTTGCTGCGATCAGCAAAAGAAATAGGTTCTTCAATGCTTATTTCATTATAAACACGGCGAACTTTAGGGGTTTGTTTTGCTATTTTCTCAGCCAGCACACGTAAAGAAGCGTGTGATGTTTGACCCGTCAACAAAACCACTTGGTTGAAACTCGTGACCGCTATATGAGACGCATGAAATTTAGGGTTCGTGACAATATTTTTATGTATCAAGTGAAAAATGCGTGCGTCTCGCTCTATCATAACCAAGCTACGCCTATCATAGACCACAAGCCCGCCTGTTGCTGCAGCAACCACACCCAACATACATCCACTGATCAAACTAAATAATACAACCAACGTCCCTAATTTTAATTTCATGCTCCCTCACCCCATCATTTGTCCAAATAGTGCCTGATCGATTAAATCACAAAAACAATGTAGCACAAATAAATGAATCTCCCGAATGTGTGCCGCACTATCACCCGGAGCAGTCAATTCAATATCATTGGGCCCTAAATGATTCACAAGTACGCCACCATCACCCCCACTCAAAACCACCACATCCATGCCACGGTCATGCGCGGCATCGACCGCATGCACTAAATTCATGGTTTGGTTTGAAGTACTCAGTAAAAGCAAGACATCGCCTTCGGCCCCCAGCGCTTGCAATGGCCGTGAAAACACATGATCAGCATGCCCTTCTTGTAATAAAGCAGAGGTTAATGCCATATCAGTTGTTAAAGCAATCACGGGTAATGCGGGTCGCTCTGCTTCAAAATGATTCAGCATTGCCGTTGAAAAATGTAGCGCATTTGCAGCGGAGCCTCCATTGCCAGCAACAAATAACTTACCATTATTTAATAAGCAATCTGACAAACACATGCTCGCTTTAATAATTGACTCAGATAAAGTATCTGCTGCGGTAATTTTTACTTCAATACTTGCGGTAAACAATTGCTGAATACGTTCTGCTATGTCGCTCATTTTTTATTATTCCTCAAAGGCTTGTTTTATCCAGGTCACACGGGGTGGGTTACCATCGAGTGCCAGCACATCGAATCGAACACCTTGATTGCCTTGATGTGCATGGGTCATCAAATAATACGAGGCTGCTTTTATTAATTTCATTTGCTTCACACG
Source organism: Gammaproteobacteria bacterium (assembly GCA_022600515.1). GTDB lineage: Bacteria > Pseudomonadota > Gammaproteobacteria > Legionellales > Legionellaceae > JAALKW01. Next base: position 13,484 of record JAHZKG010000088.1, on the reverse strand, counting down.
CGTTACACTGGCAGCGGCTCCGCCAAACTGACTTGAAGCACGTCGTCGCACTTCCACAAACACTAGCTCATCTGATGGGGTGTGCATGATCAAATCAATCTCGCCTGCTCGCGTATAATAATTACTTGCAAGCCAAATTAGCCCTTGCTTCTCCAAATATTTCTTCGCATAGGCTTCAGCTTGACGTCCAGTTTCCGCTCTTGTTTTTTGTGCTGTCAAAGCACCGCTTCCTCTGCGTTCTGACTTAATCGGCTGAGTAGCTGTTCTAATTGCTGTGTACTTTTAAAATCAATCATTAAGCGGCCTCGGCCTGTTCTATTTGATTTTAAACGCACATTGGCACCTAAATAAGTTGATGCTTGTTTTAATGCGTTATTAAATGCTGGATTGATTGCCGCCTCTGGCACTGTTTTTTCTTCTGATGGGTCAAGCTTAAGGCGGGCAACCAAGGCTTCTACTTCACGCACAGATAATCCACGGCTAACCACCAGATCAGCAACTCGAATTTGTTCGGCTGGTTCTAATTTCAAAAGACACCGTGCATGCCCCATATCTAACTGACTTTGCTCAAGCAAAACCATAACGGGTGCTGCAAGCTGTAACAAGCGCAAACAATTACTAACAGCCGCCCGTGATTTTGATAACAACTGTGCAATGTCTTGGTGCGTTAATGAAAACTCATGGCTCAATCGATGCATTGCGCGCGCTTCATCCATTACATTCAGTGCTTCACGCTGCAAGTTTTCGATTAAAGCCAGCGCCATTGCAGTTTCGTCATTCACATCATGAACAATCACCGGCACTTCTGTGAGTTTTGCCATCTGTGACGCACGCCAACGTCGCTCACCTGCAATAATTTCGTACTGCTTATCTTTGAGCTGTCGCACCACAATCGGCTGTAATATGCCTTGTTGCTCAATAGAGGATGCAAGGGCTTCTAAGGCCGATTCATCCATCGCGCCACGGGGTTGATAGGTGCCAGGCTGTAAAGCCCCAACCGGCAGCATTAATAAAGCCTGTGGGCTTTTTGTGGTATCTGCTGCTTGAATGCCTTCATCGGCCTGCTTTAGCAAAGCGGATAAATTACGCCCTAGTCCTGCGCGCTTCGCACTCATGAAACAACCTCCAATTCAGCAGCACGCTGCTCCACCCGTCCCATAAGCTCTGATGCAAGCACTTGGTACGCCGCTGCTCCTGTAGAAGATTTATCATATTGAATTGCAGGCATGCCATGACTTGGCGCTTCTGCAAGGCGCACATTTCGCGGAATCACGGTTCGATACACTTTATCTTTAAAATGCGCTACCAGCTCATCAGACACATCCAACGACAAGCGATTTCGCCCATCGTAAAGTGTCCGCACAATGCCCTCAATACATAATTTAGGATTCACTGCAGCCGTTACCTGCTCAATCGTAGACATTAAGTCGGCCAAGCCTTCTAACGCATAATATTCACACTGCATCGGTATTAACACCGAGTCTGCTGCAACCAACGCATTTAACGTCAGGGTATTTAACGTCGGAGGGCAATCCATAAGAATATAATCATAATTTGCCTGTATCGGCTTTAGTGCTTGCCGCAATATCGTCTCACGCCCAATTTTTGTCATGAGAGTCACTTCTGCAACTGTTAAATCACTGTTACCTGGTAATACATCAAACCCTGCCGAAACACGAACACGTGCTTGCTCAATCGCGCACGTACCAAGCAAGACATCATTACCTGAATAGTTTAAATCATGCTTGTTAACACCCGCCCCCATGGTTGCGTTGCCCTGCGGATCTAAGTCAATCAGTAAAACGTGTTGCTTTAACAGCGCAAGCGATGCTGCCAAATTCACCGCCGTTGTGGTTTTACCCACGCCTCCTTTCTGATTGGCAATAGCAATCACTTTGCCCATGCATGCTCCTCAAGATGATGACTCAATCAAAATACAACATCGTGCACCCGAAATATTCGGGACAGTATATTTTTTAATTTGATATGACTGATTTAATGTGTCTATTTTTTTTAATGCTTCTAGTTCATTAGATGGCACTTGACCTTTCATGGCCAACCATAGTCCTTGTGAATCAATCAGATGATGGGTGTTTTCAATCATCGGCTTCATTGCACTAAACGCCCGACTTACTACTGTATCAAAACGACACGCAGGGTGATAGGCTTCAACACGCGATTCAACCACTTCAACATGCGATAACGACAAGGTTCGTACGACTTCTCTTAAAAATCGTATTTTTTTTCCATTGCTATCCAATAGCGTAATTTTTGCATCAGGACACGCCAAAGCAAGCGGAATACCCGGTAAACCCGGTCCTGTGCCCACATCAAGCCAGTGGTGCCCACGCATCCAAGGCAAAATAGCCAAGCTATCGATTATATGCCGCGAAGCCATTGCACTAATATCACGCACTGCTGTTAAATTATAAGCTCGGTTCCATTGATTCAATAGCTGCAAATACGCGACAAACGGCGCTGTATCAATCATCAGCCCCAGCTGTTCGAATCCACTTTTTAATTGCTGTTCAAGCAAAACTAAATCACTCATGCCAGTAAACGTTGCTTTTTAAGATACACCAACAACAGCGACAGCGCTGCTGGCGTTACCCCTGAAATACGTCCAGCCTGTGCAATAGAGAGCGGCTTGACTTGGTTTAATTTTTGAACCACTTCACTGGATAACCCCGAAATCGCTTCATAGGCCAAATCGCTCGGTAAACGCGTGGCCTCATGCTTTTTCAGGCGCTCAATATCTGCTGCCTGACGATCAATATAGCCTGCATATTTTGCCTGAATTTCAATTTGCTCCGCAACAGCTGGAGACACATCAGGTAAATTTAAATCCGCTGCTTTTTGCAACTGGGGATACCGCACTTCTGGACGCTTTAAAAAATCAGACGCCCTACAATCTTGCAATAATGGCCCTTTTAAATCAGACGCAAAAACAGCTTGATGTTTGGCTGCGCGGATCCATGTTTGATGCAACGTGGCTTGTGTCGCCGTAATCGCCTCGCGTTTTTCAGCAAAGGCCTGCCAGCGCACCTCATCAACCAGTCCCAAGGCCCGCCCTGTTTCGGTTAAACGTAAATCAGCATTGTCTTCTCGCAGTAAAAGCCTATATTCCGCCCGTGATGTAAACATACGGTACGGCTCTTGCGTGCCTGAAGTAATTAAATCATCGACTAAAACACCTAAATACGCTTCATCACGTCGAGGCACCCAAAGCGCTTCTTCTTTCACAAGACGTGCTGCATTTAAACCTGCGAGCAGTCCCTGCGCTGCCGCCTCTTCATACCCTGTTGTGCCATTGATTTGCCCGGCAAAAAATAAATTGGGAATGCCCTTGGTTTGCAAGTACGGCGTAAGCCCTCTCGGATCAAAATAATCATACTCAATCGCATAGCCTGGACGCGTAATGCGTGCCTGCTCAAACCCTGTAATCGTTCGAATAAACGCAAGTTGTACTTCATAAGATAAGCTCGTTGAAATCCCATTCGGGTAAATTTCTAAGGTCCGTAGCCCTTCTGGTTCTACAAAAATTTGATGCGATAATTTGTCTGCAAACCTTACCACTTTATCTTCAATCGACGGACAATAACGCGGACCTGTGCCCTCAATAACGCCCGCATACATAGGCGACTCGCTAAGATTATCTCGAATAATTGTGTGTGTGGCTTCGGTGGTATGCGTAATATGACACAAACGCTGCTCAGGATGCTGGCTGTCTGTGCCCATATATGAAAACACAGGTCGCGGGGTATCACCAGGCTGTGGCGTCATTTTACTGTAATCAAGTGTTCGACCATCAAGCCTTGGTGGCGTGCCTGTTTTAAGACGTCCAACCGGAAAATTAAGCTCCCGAAGCCTTGAGGCAAGCGCAATTGCGGGTGGATCGCCAGCACGCCCCCCTGAGGATTGCTTCATGCCCACATGAATCTTTCCGCCTAAGAACGTCCCCACGGTTAAGACCACCGCGCGCGCTGAAAAGCGAAAACCCATTTGCGTCACAACGCCTGTAACCTGATCCCCTTCAACCAATACATCATCCACTGCTTGTTGAAACAGGGTTAAATTATCTTGTGATTCAAGGCGTTTTCGAATGGCATCCCGATAAAGTACTCTATCAATTTGAGCACGTGTTGCACGCACAGCAGGGCCTTTGGATGCATTTAACATTCTTAATTGAATGGCCGCTTCATCTGCGGCAGATCCCATAGCGCCCCCAAGCGCATCAATTTCTTTCACCAAATGGCCTTTACCAATGCCACCAATTGCAGGGTTACATGACATTTGCCCAAGCAAATCAAGATTATGAGTCAGTAGTAACGTTTTCGCACCGAGACGCGCCGACGCAAGGGCCGCTTCAGTGCCGGCATGCCCGCCTCCTACAATAATTACATCAAAATGTTCAATCACGGCCATTACTTAATCCACGCTCATCTTATTTGCTGGAAGCATATTATACACGTTTATCACGGTGCAGGGCAAAGTGAGCGACACATCTCATGATATTCCTGCTCAGGAAATGGTGGAGGCAAGCATGCCGCCGCATCATCTGCCGCATCTATGGCTGGTTCGGTACGTAACACCGGCGTAAAAAACCCCGCACATTTTGACAACGCACTTAATGGCACACTGGCTTCGCGTACATCATCTGGTGCAAGCGTTGCCACATAGCATTTGGCTGCAAACATCAACACCACACCTGCAGCAAAAACCGGCAGCCCCATGCCCCCCGGCATAAAAATAAGTGCCGCAAAAAATAACCCAGGAAAAAACATATCGGTGGTAAAAGTACACACCATATCCGCATGGTAATAATCCAGTAAGTGCTCTTGATAAGCTACTTTGCCATCTATTTGTTGCTTATCTAAAAACAACATGCGACGCGCATCGTCCGCAATTAAAGGATCTCGAAGCGTTTCTAAGCAAGCACGCTCTTCTGCTTGAATGCGTGTTAACGCTTCCGTCGCCGTTACAATCTGAAGACGCGAACTAAAACCTGCATGAATAATCCCAAAACCAAAGCACATGATGCTCCCAATTAAGATAAGCGTCGATGCTGTTGCAGGCAGCAATATGCCAGGAGGAATAAAAAAGCAGCATAGCATCGCAACCGCAAACAGTACGCCACCCGAGTAAATTGCATCTAGTTTTAATTGCTCTATATTATAATCCCAGGCACGCTCAACTTGTTTTTGATGCTTGTTCAGCGCATTTAGTCGCCATTGTAACCGTGCGATATCCGCCGATGATGTCGCGGTATTGCGTGCTAACGCTATCTCACGTGCCTCTTGCTTATACGCATCCATAAGCGCATTAAATATCTCTTTTGTTTCTGACAATTCCCATAAGCTTATGGAAAAATCAAATACAAACAACACACCATTTAATAAATCACCCGCGTAAGCAAACATACGTTCGCCGTACAAAATATAAAAACAAAGAAAATTAACCAGCCCCCAGACCGCATCATTGAGCACAAGGAATTTTTTCTCATCCCATTTACCCCAAAAATACGATTGTTTTTCTTGTTCAGATAAATCTAACTGCTGTATTTCTTCAGAGACTTCGGTTAAAAATGCCGTATTCACCCCGCCCCGTAAAAAATAGAGACTCCACCCCATAAACCCAGTCGCATAGGTAATATAATCTAACACTGCATTTGCTAGCTCAAACGACAATTTAGGTCTTGCAGACTGCAATGCTAAACACATATCGGTTAACATTTCTGCAGCCCAAACCAAATACAGACGCCCGTCATTCAAGCTAGCAGGGTAATCTACCGCATTGGCTATATTATCAACCGTTATTTTTGTCATGGCTTGCGTTATTTTGGGTGTAATGCAATGCACACCAAAATAATCACCCGAATGCGCTGCAACCCGCCCTGTTCGATTCCGCAGCTGAGCGAGCAGCCCACCGATATGTAATAATTTATCTTGTCGGCCTTCTAAATCTGTTCGCTCTTCTAAAACAGCAAGCTCACAATCAGCTAACGCAAGATAAAAAGCAAACGACAGCTCTTCTTCATAATATTGGGCTTTGTTTTGTTCAATCCACGGAAAAGTAACTGGATTAATATCGTCTATCAATGCTTGCGCACGCTCAAGTGCCTGTGGCAAATCCAAGCGATTTAAAAAAGCGGCTTTAGGATTAATCGGCCATATAACCGGCGTGTTTGGGTGACATGCTTTAGCGCACGCAAGCACTTCGTCTTGAAGTGGTTTTGTCAGCTGCGAAAACGAAAGCTTGGTAAACATTAAATCATTTTGTTGCGCATCCGTCATAGCATACCTTTTAAACCCTTAATATATAGCCGCACGCACTAACAAGTAGACTCTTAACCCTAGACCACCCGATTTATTCGGGTGGTCTAATCTCAATCAAACCATGAATAGCCGGCATCTCTCCGCCTACTTAGCTCGATTTATTCGGGCTATCCAGTGGCTTTATAGTCATTTGATTTTTAAATGACTTGTTCCCAGTGTCTACCTAACGCGACTTGTTCACGTTATCCAGTTGATTGACTCATGTTGACTGGATGCCGTGGACAAGCCACGGCACGTAGGGATTTTCTTATGGTTCACTTAAAAATCAAATCACTACAAACCTCAATTTGAATGGATACCCCGCATAAAGGGAGGCATGTAGGGGGCATTGTGTGCTTATTAATGGCTAACGCTACCCCTCGAGATAAACTCTATTTAAGTGCAAACTGTTTTTATTTTGCGTAATGTACCATAATTCCTAGCGCCTATCCAGCTTAACAAGAGCACTTTGCTTTATTTTTTGATTTGCCTTGCCACCTCTCCTGACTCTTCAACTGTTTCGGCAGAAAAAGTAGGCGATACATGCGCTTTTAATTCTTCATGCGTATAGTCGTTTTCAACGCCTTCCGTAAAGCGCAGATATTCACCTTCAGGAAAAGGCGGGGGAAGTTGTAATAATTCAGCTGAACTCGATTGCGCATCAGGAGCTGGCTTAAACAACTTAGAAAATTTCGACAAGACAGAGAGCGGAATATTTTTTTCATGCTCAGATTCCGGGGCAAATTCAGCTACATAACAATTAGCCGCCAGTAATAAAATAGCCCCAACCACAAACATTGAAACACCCAGTGTCATCGGCATGAAAACAAACCCTGCCAAAAACAACGCCGGTAATGCCATTCTTGTCATCAGCGTGCACCACATATCGGCTTGCTGATACAAAACCAATTGCTTTTGCTCTTCTGCTTCAGCCCACAGCAGGCGCATATCTAAAAAAAGTTGGCGTTTATCATCACTGCTATCTGATGCTTTAAATAAATCAATACACACCTGATACTCCGCCTCCATTCCATCCAACACCTCGCCGCTTTCTAAGATATCAAACCAAGACTGTGTGCTCTTATGCGCAAGCGTGAAGGCAAAGCATAAGCTGCTTCCTATCAGTGCAAGCATTAATGCGGTGACCGGAATCAGTGCGCCTGGTGGCGTCAAAAAAGAAGCCATTAAAATAAAGCCTACAATCACGCTGGCCACATACATTGCATTCAGCTGTAACTGCTTTAAATCATATCGCCAAGACAGTGCGGCCCTCGCTTGTGCTTTCTCTAGCGCTTGTAGGCGCCAGCTCACGTCCATTATCTCACCGGCTAGCAGTTTTTGTTTAAGCGCATCAATTGCTCTCTGATAATCCAACATTTCCGCTTCATGCTTCGCTTGTGCTTCTGAAAATTCCAGCATACACAGTGAAAAATCAAACATAAATAAGCCAGCCGTTAGGATATTCCCATACCAGCCGAGCAAACCATCTCCCACCAAAATCCAAAAGCAAACAAAATTAACAAGTCCCCAGACCAAATCATTTGCAAGCAAAAATTTGTTATTCAATGCTTTTTCAATTTGATAATCAGATGTTTCGGATTTGGATAAATTTAACGCGTCCATTTGTTTTGGCACATCCAATGCAAACCGCGCGTTCACACCAAATCGCAAAAAGTACAAGCCCCATCCCATTGAGCCTGTTGCATCAGAAAGGCCATTTAAAACATTTGATGCCAACCCAAACGACAGATAATGCCTTGTTCGATTAATCGCTAAACACAGGGCATTAAGTAATTGCGTTGCCCAAATTAAATAAAATCGCCCACCATTTAAACTCCCTGGATAGTCAACATAGCCCACAACTTTATCTGGCGTTGTCCATGCTTCAATCGCTTCTGTTATTTTAGGCGCGAGAATATAGAGTCCAAAATAATGATCGGGTTCATCCCTATCATGTGCTGGCAACATGGGTTGATTAATATGCGCTCGATTACGCAATTGGGCCAGTACATTCGCAACGTGTAATACATGCTCTTGTCGACGGGCCACGTCTGCCCGCCCCTCCAAAATAGCAAGCTCACAATCAGCGATTGCCAAGTAAAAAGCAAACGACAGCTCTTCTTCATAGTATTCGGCTTTTTCGCTGGAGCAAATAGGGAACATGACGGGGTCAAGCCTGCTAACCCATGATTTCGATCGCGCCAATGCTTGGGGTAGGCTGAAACGTTCTGAAAAAACGGTTTGAATATCTATCGGCCACTCTGGGGAGTTAAACGAATCGCTTTGGTATTTTTGGGCGCATTTCATTACTGCGGCTTTCGCAGTATCGGTTAACTGTGAAAACGATAGGTGTGCAAAAACAGGTTCATCCACCATATAACGCCTCAATAACCAGCCCAAAGAAAGTCATATAAAACCCATCATGACCGTTAATTGCCCTTGTTATCAAAATATAGCAGCTTTTACTCTTTTTTTCTATTCAATTAACAAACAATTTGCCTTATTTATTCACTCTCCCCACGGGGTATATAACGCGGTTTCAATGCCAACTAAATCTAAAACACGCCCCACGGCTTCATCTACAATGGCCTCAATACTCTCTGGTTTTTGATAAAACGCCGGTACCGGTGGATAAATAATGCCTCCCATTTCGGTGACCGCCAGCATATTTTTTAGATGCCCAAGGTGCAGCGGTGCCTCTCGCGGCATCAAAACCAACCGTCGCCGTTCTTTTAAAACCACATCGGCTGCTCGTGTTAATAATTGCCCTGATACGCCATGCGCGATTTCCGCTAAGCTGTTCATTGAACACGGCGCAATGATCATGCCCTGTGTTTTAAACGACCCGCTGGCGATAGAAGCCGTGATATCATGCGACGGATGATACACATCAGCCAATGCTTTTAAAGCACTTAAACTCATGTCTGTTTCGTAAGATCGAGTTAATTGACCCGCCTTTGTCACCACCAAATGCGTTTCAACTGGCAATTGCTTTAAGACTTCAAGTAAGCGAATGCCATAAATTATGCCGGATGCACCGGTGATGCCAATAATTAAACGTGTCGTCGCCATAAAAACCACCTTCTGGGTACATTTTAGTCAATTCTATCACATTAAACAGAGCCATCCGCATTAAAATCAGATATAATTCTATTTTGTCTTATTCATTAATGCATCTATCTCATGACTACACCTCGTCAAATGCTCGTCACCAGTGCGCTTCCTTATGCCAATGGCCCCTTACATCTTGGGCACTTGCTGGAACATATTCAAACCAACATTTGGGTTAACACACAAAAAATGCTAGGACACACCTGCATTAGCGTATGCGGCGAAGACGCCCATGGCACCCCGATTATGCTCAAGGCCGAACAGCAAGGCATCACACCTGAAACCCTGATTAATCAAATCAAAATCAGCCATGAACAAGATTTTAACGCATTTGGCATTCATTACGACTGTTATCACACCACGCATTCTGAAGAAAATCGCCTGCTGGCTGAAGAAACCTATATGCGCCTGAAAGCCAATGGCGATATTATTAAAAAAACCATTCTTCAAGCCTTTGATCCCATCAAAAAAATGTTTTTGCCCGATCGCTATATCAAAGGCAACTGCCCACGCTGTGATGCACCCGACCAATACGGTGATAACTGTGAGGCTTGTGGCGCAACCTACACCCCAACTGAACTTAAAAACCCTGTTTCAGCCCTTTCAGGCACCACGCCGATTGAAAAAGAGTCTGAACATTATTTTTTTGATTTACCCAAATACGAAGCCTTTCTTAAAACTTGGATTCAAAGCGGCGCGTTGCAGTCAGAAGTATCAAACAAACTCAATGAATGGTTTGAAACAGGCCTAAGACCTTGGGATATTTCGCGTGACGAGCCCTATTTTGGATTTAATATTCCAGGCACAACCGATAAATATTTTTATGTGTGGCTCGATGCACCGATTGGTTACATGGCAAGCTTTAAGCATTATTGCACGCAAAACAATTTAGATTTTGATTTGTTTTGGGGTGAAAATGCAGCCCCTGAGCTTTATCACTTTATTGGTAAAGACATCATGTATTTTCACACGCTGTTTTGGCCTGCCATGCTGAAAGGCAGCAACCGTCGCCTGCCTACCGCCGTATTTGCCCACGGATTTCTCACCGTCAATGGCGAAAAAATGTCGAAATCACGAGGCACATTTATTGAAGCCAGTCGTTATTTAGAGCACTTAAATCCTGAGTGCTTGCGCTACTTTTTTGCAGCCAAATTAAACAATCGTATCGATGATTTAGATTTAAACCTCGATGAATTCATGCAGCGTATTAATTCGGACTTGGTCGGAAAAATCGTGAATATTGCCAGCCGATGCGCGGGCTTTATTCACAAGCGGTTTGACAGCCAGCTATCAACAACACTGGATAACACAGCGCTATTTAACACCGTACTTGATGCACGAGAGCCTATTGTTGAAGCTTATCTTGAACGCGATTATGCCCGTGCAGTTCGCTATATTCTTGAAGCAGCAGCACATGTGAATCAATACATCGACGCTGAGAAACCGTGGATATTAGCCAAAGACGCCGAGCAACTGCCACGAGTACAAGCCATTTGCAGCTTAGGCCTTAATCTTTTTCGGCTGTTAATCACGTATTTAAAACCTGTTTTACCCGAAATGGCTAAAGCCTCTGAAGATTTTCTTAATTGCGAGGCATTAACCTGGCAAAATATTGGCACGCCACTACTCGGCCACACCATCAATCCATTTAAACCGTTAATGACACGTGTTGAGCAAGCAACCCTTGATGCGTTAACCGCACCAAAACCCACTGATACACAACATGTCTAAGATAAATCCAAAAACACTCGATGCCGTATTGCCTCAGACACAGTGCGGCGAATGTGGTTACCCTGGCTGCTTACCCTATGCTGAAGCATTAGCGCACGGACAAGCGACCATTGACTGCTGCCCGCCGGGTGGCCTAGATACACTGCACGCCCTCGGTCGTTTATTGGATATTAATCCTGAGCCTTACCGCGACGCCGTCATACAGGCCAAGCGCCCGCCGCAAACCGCGATTATTCGAGAAGCCGAGTGCATTGGATGCACCAAATGCATTCCGGCATGTCCAGTCGATGCCATTATTGGCAGTGCGAAACAAATGCATGATGTGTTACCGCATGAGTGCACCGGCTGTGGTTTATGTGTTGAGCCTTGCCCTGTCGATTGTATTGATTTAGTGGAAATTCCAGAAGACGCGTATGACAAAAACACCGCTCGCGACCGGTTTCAAGCCAAAAAAATTCGTGAACTGCGCGAGACACAAGCCAAAGAAAAGCTGTATCAAGACAAGCGGCACTTAATCCGAAGCCAAAAAGATTCAACCCAAGAAGATGCTAAAGCCAAGCGCGCTTATATATTAAGCGCTATGGCACGTGTGAAGAAGCAATAAAGCGATTTAGAACGTGGCTTTGTTGCACTAAACTGCTTATCGACTCATCACTTGATTATATAACCTATAATAACCTATAATAACATATAATAACCTATAATAACTATATAAAGAATAATAACAAGGTTCTATGGTGTCGTACACGTTGCTGATTAAAAAACAGGCCCAGAAAGCACTACAAAGTGTACCACAACCTGATAAAACCCGAATGACTGAAAAGATTGTGCTGTTGGGTAAAAACCCCGATAACCCAAGCTTGGATGTAAAAAAACTGAAGGGTGAACCTTACTTTCGCCTACGTGTTGGCTCATGGCGAATTATTTTTGACCGAGATGAGCATGTGAAAATTATCTCAATTGAAAAAATAAAGCCCCGTGGAGGTGCTTACAAATGAACCTGCAAACCATAAAATCACTTGATGGCAAACTGGAGTATGTTTTATTACCCGTGGCCGCTTATAAAGCCCTGCGCCATCAAATTACTGAACAATTGAGGCAAACTCAGGATAATGAAGATTATGAAATTTTTGATCCGGCTGACTACGTGGATAATCCGGTTGCCCTAGCCCGAATTCAGGCAGCTATTACACAAGAAGAGCTAGCCAAGCTGATGAAGGTTACTCAAGCCTATGTGAGTAAAATTGAAAGCCAGGATAAGGTTACAGCGAAATTGCTCAACAAAGTACATGTGGCACTGAAACGTTTGATATCTTAAGGCTTTGTTGCACTACTATCCGAACGGTTTTCAATGGACAGATCTAGGCTGTTTTAAAACTTTCCGGCATGCCGAGGCTGGTCATTTTATTTAAGATCCCACAGCCAATCATGAGCTCTTGTTGTTGTCTTTCAAATTTCCTGGCATGCATCGCTCATCCAAGAATTCTCTTATAACGCTGTATGCCTAGCTCAGAAATATTTCTTCGACCATACCGCCGCTCTTTTTGCCAAGCCATGCGCCCATAGACTGCAATTTCCAAAATATTTCGATTACGCATCATATTGGCTTGGGGATTGAACATCGCATTCTTTGCAGGAGGAATTGCAATATCTACGGCAGGTGAATGCGCCAGCAGTTTATCATCTACGGGTATTTCATCGTATGCGCCATCAGCTGAGAAATGATGGACTTCGTCATGAATTTTCCCGAGTAAGTCATCAATGACTCCATCATCATGTGCAAACCTATCTGTGAGTATTGCCGCTTGAATGATGTGGTTTTCATCTATGCCAAAATGCGCTTTACGCCAAGAACAACGGGCTTTAACCCGGTGTTTCTCAACATGCCATTCATCACGTCCGAAGCGTTTTAACCCTGTGGAATCAATCGCTATCGCGGCAATATCAGGCTCCACTTTACTGCTTTTGGTGTAGCGTGGACATTTGATGTTGAGCTGCTTTAATCGTTTTGAAAGCGTGGTGTAATCTGGGCAAGTGATGGATGCTTTCATCAACCTAAACAGGGAATTAATAAAGCCTTCTGTTTGACGTAAAGGAAGCTTATAAACCTGACGAAGTTCATGACAAGCGATGATTGCCTCATCTGTATAATGTTTACTTGAGCCAGTGCCATCATAGATACGCTCTTCATAATACCAATGTTTGATTAAATTTTGAGATAACCAAATCTCAATATCACCTCTATTTTCAAGGCTTTTATTATAATCAGACCAATTGCAAAGCTTGTATTTTTGCTTTTTTATCTTAACCCCTTTCTGATTTAACCAT
>JAHZKG010000087.1 GCA_022600515.1 Gammaproteobacteria bacterium | reverse complement strand
TATTTATGGGTTTGAAGGTGTAAATGCTATTTTTGTGAGCTATTTGGATTATCATTAACGTGAACATTCAAAGGAGACGATTTATTATGATACATAAACCATTACATCCTGGCGTGATTCTAAGAGACGTCTTGATTGATAGCACTGATCTAACAATTTCTGAGGCAGCAGAGCGCTTAGGTGTTACAAGAACAACGTTATCTCGCTTATTAAACCAGCATGCTGGAATTAGCCCCGAGATGGCACTGCGTTTATCAAAACTTCTTAGTACCAGCATTGATATGTGGGTTAATTTTCAGTCTCAATATGATATTTGGCATATTAAGATGCATTGCGGCAGTGAAATAAATATTATCCCTTTAGACAAAGCAGCCTGAACAGGTGTGGTCGTTGCTTATCGATTAGCAAGCAAAGCTGTTGCAACTTTAGACTGATTTTTTCGGCCTAGATATTTGCATATTTTATCTCCTGCCGTAACAATTTTGTAAATATCAACGCCGGTTTCAATGCCTAACCCATGCATTAAATACAAAACATCTTCTGTGGCCACATTGCCACTGGCACCTCTTGCATAGGGGCAGCCACCAAGCCCTGCAATGGCGCTGTCAAAGCGGTGAATACCTGCGGTGAGTGATGCATATACATTGCCGATGGCCTGCCCATACGTGTCGTGAAAGTGCATGGCAATACGCTCTGAAGATAAGACGGGGGTGATGGCTTGAATTAACTCAAGCGTTTGTTTAGGCGTGCCAACCCCTATCGTATCTCCAAAGCTGATTTCATCAACCCCGAGTGCAAGCAATTGCTCTGTAACAAACATCACTTGCTTAGGCGAAATACGGCCCTCGTAGGGACAGCCTAATACGCATGAAATATAAGCGCGAATATGGAGTTGGTGCTGCTTGGCTTCTTCAATAACGCGCTTGCAGCGTTCAATGCTTTCTTTAATAGAGCAATTAATATTGCGTTGATTAAATGTATTACTTGCCGCTGTAAATACAGCAATATGGGTTAAGCCGGTTTTTAGGGCTTGCGTTAAGCCTTCTAAATTTGGAACAAGCGCTGAAAAATTAATATTTTGGGGTTTATCAATTGCTTGAAACACGGCCGCATTATCTGCCATTTGTGGGATGGCTTTGGGCGAGACAAAGCTTGTGACTTCGATGTTTTTTAGGCCTGTTTGGCTGAGTTGATTAATAAGTTCTATTTTTTGTTCGCTGGGAACAAAATGAGGCTCGTTTTGTAAGCCATCACGAGGACCAACTTCAATAAGCGTTACATGCTCAGGAATTGCCATGATAACTTAAGCTTCCTCTTTTTTTTGTGTATCAATCGGTGTTAAGCGCACCAGTGCAACGCCTTCATCAACCTGTGTTCCGATAGGATAAAAAATCTCGGTGAGTTGACCTGCTTCGGGTGCTCGAATGGTGTGCTCCATTTTCATGGCTTCCAGTACCATCAAGTCATCTCCTGCTTGCACAGTTTCGCCTTTGTTTTTTAAGACAGCAACAACCGTTGCAGGCATGGGCGCATTGAGGCTATTTTGAGTGCTTTTTGACTGGGACGTATTGCTCGGGTTATCCACAGAGGTTACGGTCATGCGTCCGTTTGGTGTATGGAATACGATATGTTGCTCATGTACTTCAGTGTATGCCGAAAGACGCACGTTGTCTGTCTCGATGATTAAATAATTATTTTGATGGCTTGTTTTTAAAATATATTTTTTATTGGCATAACTGCATTCAAATTGACTGGATGTGACAGGGGTTAAGTGTACGGTGTGACGCACGCCCTCTATTTCATAGTATAAAGGCCATGTGATAAGCCCTGCTTGCATTTGCCACGAGAACGTATCGGTTGATAAATGCTGATTCGCATGTGGGCTATGCTTTAAAAACGTCATACTGGCAGCAAAGAGCAGGGCGTGCTCAATCGATGGGGTTGGGGTAGAAATCACGTGTTGTGTTAAAAATTCTGTGTTGAGCGCGATTGATTTGAATGCATCATGGCTTAGTAGAGCACTGAGAAAACAAAGATTGGTTTTAAGGCCACCTAAAACATAATGGCTTAGCGCATGCTGTAAGCGTTTGAGTGCTTCTTCGCGCGTTGTGCCATATGCAATGAGTTTTCCAAGCATTGGATCGTAAAAGTGCGTGATCTTACTGTTGTCTTGAAACCCAGTATCGAGTCGAATGCCCTCGCTTTGAGGTGTTTCAAATACGCGTAACGTACCCGTTGAAGGCAATCCGCCTTGGCTTGTGTCTTCAGCATAAATACGGCACTCAATGGCATGGCCGGTTGAGGTGATTTCAGACTGCTTGCGTGGCAGGACTTCGTTGGCTGCAATGCGAAGTTGCCACTCAACTAAATCAAGCCCTGTTATCATTTCAGTGACGGGGTGTTCTACTTGTAAGCGCGTATTCATCTCCATAAAATAAAATTGCTGATTGCTATCAACTAAAAATTCAACGGTACCCGCACCGCGATAATCAATGGTTTTAGCGACCGTGATAGCGGCATCAGCAAGTGCTTGTTTTAATGTATCTGATAGGTTGGGCGCAGGCGCTTCTTCAATAATTTTTTGATGACGGCGCTGGATGGAGCAGTCACGCTCAAATAAATGAACAATATTACCATGATTGTCTGCCATGAGTTGAATTTCAACATGCCGTGGATGCTGAATTTGTTTTTCAATGAGCATGGTGTCATCACCAAAACTTGCCTTTGCTTCACGTCGCGCGCCTGCTAAAGCAAGTTTAAAGTCTGATGTTTGGCTAACGGTTCGCATGCCTTTGCCCCCACCACCAGATGCTGCTTTTAAGAGCACAGGAAAACCAATGTCCGTGGCTGCTTTAAGCAATGCCTTATCTGTTTGGGTATTGCCATGATAGCCCGGTGTGAGCGGGACGTTTGTTTTTTCTAGGCATTGTTTTGCATGTTGCTTTGATGCCATGAGTTTCATGGCATCAACTGATGGGCCAACAAAGGTAATATTGTGCTTGGTACAAGCGGTAGCAAATGCGGGATTTTCAGATAAAAAGCCGTATCCTGGGTGAATCGCATCAGCATGGGTATGCGCTGCGGCTTGAATGATTTTATCAATATTAAGATAACTTTCTTGTGCCTCAGCTGCTCCAATACAATACGCATCATCTGCAAGTTGAACATGTAAGCTATTGCTATCAACGGTTGAGTAGACCGCAATGGTGCGTATGCTCAGTCGTTTGGCTGTTTTTATAATGCGGCATGCAATTTCGCCGCGGTTTGCAATTAAAAGCGTTGAAAACATAAAATATCCTAGTCCCAAACGGGTGTTTTTTTATTTAAAAAGGCGAGCATACCTTTTTTTCCCTCAGAAGATGCACGTTTTTTTGCAATTAAACGGGCTGTCATATTCTGTAATGTGTCATCAATCGGCTGATGTTCAACTGCTTTGACCAGCTGTTTGGATGCTTGTACGGCATCAGGCGCAAGTGCGGCAAGCCCGCGCGCATATTGGTGCGCATAGGATGGCAGTCCCTCTTCGGAGATGATCTGATGAATCAGGCCGTGGGTTAAAGCTGCTCGCGCATCGATTTTTTCAGCGCTCATAAACAGCCAACTGGCAACGCGCTCACCTGTGGCACGCACAACATATGGGCTAATCACGGCAGGAATCAGGCCCAATTTAACTTCTGAAAAACAAAACTGAGCCGTATCAGCTGCAATGGCAATATCACAGGCAGCAACAAGGCCTGCGCCACCGCCGAAAGCAGCGCCTTGGACGGCAGCAATCGTAGGTTTTGTGGCGTGATGGAGTGTACTGAGCAGTCGTGCAAGTGCTTTTGCATCCGTAATATTTTCTTCTTCACTGAAGTCTGCCATGCGTTGCATCCAGTTTAAATCAGCGCCTGCAGAAAAATGGCGACCATTGGCGCGCAGCATAATGACACGAATAGCAGGATTTTTTTCAGCAGCATCTAGTTCGGTCTGTAATTTCGAAAGAAACACATCATCAAAAGCATTGTGTTTTTGCGTTCGATTAAACGTTAAAATAAGCACATGCCCATCTAATTCAGCCAGTAAATCTTGCATATTATTGGTCTCCATGAATAAAGCATTTACATGCGAAAAACCCCAAAGTTGGTGGGTTTTATCGGGGCGCTTAAGGTAGCACGTAAGCTTAGCCCTAATATTTTTCGTGTGTCTTTGGGTGCAATGACACCATCATCCCATAGGCGTGCGCTGGCATAATAAGGATTGCCTTGTGTTTCGTATTGCTTGCGCAGATTCGTTTTAAATGTATTTTCTTCTTGTTCTGACCAGGCTTTATTTTGTTTTGCGTATTTATCACGGGTAACTTCGGCGAGTACATTGGCGGCCTGCTCACCTCCCATGACGGAAATACGCGCATTAGGCCAAGACCATAAAAATTCAGGATCGTAGGCACGCCCACACATGGCATAATTGCCCGCACCAAAGCTGCCGCCGATAATCACCGTGAACTTAGGGACGCTTGTATTAGCAACAGCCATCACCATTTTGGCACCATGTCTTGCAATGCCTTCAGCTTCGTACTTGCTGCCGACCATGAAGCCTGTGATATTTTGTAAAAAAATAAGTGGAATGTGACGTTGCGAGCATAACTCAATAAAATGCGTGCCTTTTAAGGCGCTTTCTGAAAATAAAATGCCATTGTTTGCAATGATACCGACAGGGTGGCCATAGAGTGTAGCAAAGCCGCACACGAGGGTTGTGCCATACAGCGCTTTAAACTCATCAAATTCAGAGCCATCCACAAGACGCGCGATAATTTCATATATATTAATCGGTTTTCTGGTGTCGTTTGGAATGAGGCCGTGCAATTCTTCAGCAGGATAAAGAGGCGCTTTAAAATCTGTTGTATTGCGTGGTTCGGCTGGTTGGGGACGATTTAAGTGCGTGACAATACTGCGTGCACGCGTGAGGGCGTGGATATCATTTTCGGCATAATGATCAGCCGTTCCTGATTGTTTGCAGTGTACGTCAGCGCCTCCAAGTGCCTCAGCAGTAATCACCTCTCCTGTGGCGGCTTTGACCAGCGGTGGTCCACCTAAAAAGATAGTGGCTTGTTCTCGGACCATGATAGATTCATCGGCCATGGCAGGGACATATGCGCCGCCAGCCGTACACGAGCCCATGACCACTGCAATTTGCGGAATATTTTGGGCGGATAAACGCGCTTGATTAAAAAATATTCGCCCAAAATGTTCTTTGTCTGGAAACACTTCATCTTGCTTAGGTAAAAAGGCGCCGCCGGAATCAACCAAATAAATACAAGGCAGATGATTGGATTCAGCAATGGCTTGAGCACGTAAGTGTTTTTTTACTGTTAATGGATAATAGGTCCCGCCTTTAACCGTAGCGTCATTGATGATAATCATGCATGTGATGCCACTGACGGTGCCAATGCCTGTGATAAGTCCTGCGGCAGGCAGTGGCGCATCATATACTTCGTGTGCGGCTAACGATGAAAGTTCTAAAAAGGCGCTTCCTAAATCAAGTAAATGATTTAAGCGTTCGCGAGGAAGCAGTTTGCCGTGGCTGGTATGACGTGCTCGTGCGCGCTCGGTGCCTCCTTGTGTTATATGTGAGAGTGTCCGCTCTAAGTCATGCACCAAATCATTCATATAGGCTTGATTTGCCTTGAATGCAGCGCTGGTATGATTTAATTCAGTGGTTAAAATGGCCATTAAAAAACTCGGTTAGTGAATAAGATAGCTGCTCAGTGCAAGTGTGAGCCATAAAATCCAAATAAGCTCAAGAAAGTAAGGCATTTTTTTTCGTTTGATGAGCCAATAAATAAGTGCTGGGATTGCGGCTAATGCACAAGGGGTCATGATTAAAGTGACCATGTCTCGAAAGGCTTCTCCCATGAGTCCTGAGCCGAATAGGGGCTCCAGGACGTTATTGATATAGGCATAGAGTAAATTCACATAGACAAAAAATATTTTTGCATACGTGGCAAATAAAACAACCAATAAGCTAAGTATTAAATAAACCAGGCTTTGTTTAAGCATTCGAAAGTCCTCTGTTTGATATGAATAATTTTTATATTAATAATATTATTGTTATAAGCGCTCAATCGCAACTGCGGTTGCTTCACCACCACCAATACAAAGCGCTGCAATACCGCGAGTGACCTGTTTTTGTTGTAATGTATGAATCAGTGTTACTAAAATGCGAGCGCCTGATGCCCCAATGGGGTGTCCGAGTGCGCAAGCGCCCCCATGAATATTAACTTTGTTTCCATCTAAGCTAAGTGCTTTAATTGCTGCAAGTGTTACCACAGCAAAGGCCTCGTTGATTTCATAGAGATCAACATCATCATGGGTCCAGCCAGCACGGGATAAAACTTCTTGAATGGCATCAGCAGGGGCGGTTGTAAACCATTCGGGCGGACCTGCATGGGTTGCATGGGCTTTGATGCGAGCGAGTGGTTTAATGCCTTGTGCTTCGGCAGCTTGTGCGGACATTAAAATTAAACTGGCAGCGCCATCGGCGATTGAGCTGGCGTTGCCAGCAGTGACGGTGCCATCTACTCCAAAAGCGGGCTTTAAACGGCTGAGTTTCTCGAGCTTTGATGCATCAGGGCCCTCATCTTGGTCGATAACATGCGTGCCTTTTCGTGTCTTGACCGACACAGGCGCTATTTCATCAGCAAAAGCGCCTTGTTGCTGTGCATTGAGTGCGCGTTGCATGGATTGCGTTGCAAATGCATCTTGTATGTCACGTGTAAAGCCGAGTTTTTCAGCTGTACGATCGGCAAATACACCCATCAGTTGGCCGGGTTCATAGGCGTCTTCTAGGCCATCCAAGCAAAGGTGGTCTAATAATTGTCCATGCCCTAGTCTATATCCTTCACGTGCTTTAGGTACTAAATAAGGTGCACGACTCATGTTTTCCATACCACCGGCCAGTACGCATTCAGCGCTGCCTGCTCGGATGATATCATGCGCAAGCATAACGGCTTTCATGCCAGAGCCGCACATTTTATTCAACGTGGTTGCAGGGGTTGAGTTTGGAATATTGGCATGAAGCGCTGCTTGTCGTGCCGGGGCTTGTCCAAGGCCGGCTGATAGCACACAACCCGTGAGCACTTCGTCAATCAATGCGGGTTTAAGTCCTGATTGCTCAAGGGCTGCCATATGAGCCGTTGCACCTAAAATAGGAGTTGGTATAGTAGATAAACCACCGAGTAATGCGCCAGAGGGGGTCCGTTTAGCA
This sequence comes from Gammaproteobacteria bacterium, assembly GCA_022600515.1. Classification (GTDB taxonomy): domain Bacteria; phylum Pseudomonadota; class Gammaproteobacteria; order Legionellales; family Legionellaceae; genus JAALKW01. The sequence goes on along the minus strand of JAHZKG010000087.1, from coordinate 2,578 downwards.
GCGACAATAACAATATCGTCAGGATTATATTCAGGGTTCATGGATTTATACCTCGTGACTTTCGGCTTGAAATAATTCGCGTCCAATTAACATACGACGAATTTCCGATGTCCCCGCGCCAATTTCATAGAGTTTGGCATCGCGTAGCAAGCGGCCTGCAGGATATTCATTGATATAGCCGTTTCCACCGAGTATTTGAATGGTTTGTAGTGCCATTTGTGTGGCACGTTCAGACGCATATAAAATAACACTGGCAGAGTCTTTTCGCGTCACTTGACCTGTGTCACAGGCGCGTGCAACAGCGTATAAATAGCTTCGGGACGCATTTAGATCAGTGTACATATCAGCGATTTTACCTTGCATGAGTTGAAATGTGCCAATGGGCTGATTAAATTGCTTGCGCTGATGTACATAAGGCAGAACAAGATCGAGACATGCCTGCATAATACCGACAGGCCCTGCCGCAAGGATGGTTCGTTCGTAATCTAGGCCACGCATTAAAACAGCCACACCTTGATCGACTTGTCCGAGGACGTTTTCTTCAGGGACCTCACAGTTTTCAAAAACTAACTCGCAGGTGTTTGAGCCGCGCATGCCTAGTTTGTCTAGTTTTTGTGCTGCCTTAAACCCTGGCAAGGTTTTTTCAATAAGAAAAGCCGTAATGCCTTTGCTGCCAGCGGTTTTATCTGTTTTGGCATAGACCACTAAAACATCAGCTTCAGGGCCATTGGTTATCCACATTTTAGTGCCGTTTAAAATAAAGCGCTTGCCGTCATGCTGCGCACTTAATTGCATACTCACAACGTCTGATCCTGAGCCCGCTTCGCTCATTGCCAATGCACCGACATGTTCTCCTGCAATAAGTTTAGGAAGATATTGTTTTTTTTGAGCGTCAGTCCCGTGTAAATTAATTTGATTAATGCATAAATTAGAATGTGCCCCGTAGCTTAGGCCAACAGAGGCGGAAGCGCGTGAAATTTCTTCCATTGCTAATACGTGAGCAAGATAGCCCAGGTTTGCGCCGCCATATGTTTCATCTGCGGTAATGCCGAGTAAACCAAGTGCGCCTAGCTTTTGCCATAAAGGATTTGGGAATGCATTGTTTTTATCGATGCTTTCGGCTAAAGGAGAAATTTCGTTGTTGGCAAATCGATAGACCGTTTCACGTAGTGCGTCGAGCGTGTCACCCAGTAAGTGGGGGAGACCATGGTACATAATGACTTCCAGTTTCTTTATGAAATAGGCTAGACTATACCTCGCAGAGGGTACGTTGTGAAGCAGCAAGTTGATAAGGAGTGTGTTTATGCGTAAGCGTGTTTTATGGGGACATCATGTCTCAGAATATCAAGAAATGTTTGATTTATCAGATGAGATGCTAACAGAATCTATTTTAGAATATGGATGTGGTGCGAGTGCAGTCAATGCTGAACTACAAGCAGCGCATCAAACACCTATGATTAGCATTGACCCGCTATTTGACTATTCAAAAGCTGTATTAGAGACCGAAGTGACCGAGGCTTTTAATCAGCGCGTAAAACAAGTACAAGCCGATCCCACGCAATTTAATCTAAAAAGCTATGGCGGGCTGAATGCATTTTTAGCCAGTCGACGTGATGGCATGGCGTTGTTTTTTGATGATTATGAGGCGGGTGTTTCAGGCGGTCGTTATCAACCGCTGTTAAGTACGAGTCTGTCTTTTGGTGATTTTTCGTTTGATTTAGCTTTAAGTTCACATTATTTATTTGCCGGTTCTAATCAGCAATCGGTCGATTTTCATTTGGATGCGATTCGGGAGCTCGCACGGGTTGCAAAAGAAGTGCGAATTTTCCCACTGATTGAGCGAGAAGGTGAGCCTTCTGCTTTGTTGGGTCCGGTGTTACTGGGACTGCAGCAGGCGAACTTTGGTGTAGAAGTGCGTGAGGTGCGTTGCGCTTTATATCCTGAAGGCAATGCGATGCTTCGTGTGTGGGCGCAGGCATGTGATGTATAAACCCGCACCTATATTGATTATTCTGGCCCAGGGGTCTTTGAAAGTCGGAGCTGAGAGAATAGTGCATCGACTCCCTCTATGATTGACTCTGGTGTTTTACCTGGTCCGCCTGAGTGAATAATGAAGCTACGCGTAAAGCGGTTTGAATGAATAGGTAAGCCCGTCTCACGAAGTAAATCAGCTAGTACGCCCCATGTCTCCTCGGTAGATGTGCTTATAGATAATTTGGCTGATTCGCCAGGGGGCGTATTTCTTACGTGAATATTGTCACCCATGAAAAGTTGTAATTGTTCTGATAAATCCTCAAAGTGGTTTCTTAGTTCTCGCGCTGCGTTTATTAGTGTTTGTACAGCGGCTTCAATCATTTCGGATGTGATATCAAATTCAGAATCAGCTTTTAATCCTTCTGCCGGATGCATTAGGGTATATAAGCGTGTCTTCTGGCTTTTAGGTTCATAACGAAACCGATCTGAAATTTGACTGAAAAGGGTATAGATTATCGGCTCATCTGCTGTGTCATCTGCATGAAACATTCTAAAATTTGCAGCTGGCGTCCTCGTCGTACCCGAGTTAAACGTTCCGCGGATT
>JAHZKG010000086.1 GCA_022600515.1 Gammaproteobacteria bacterium | reverse complement strand
GCCATGTTCTCGACAAAGATCAGAAACAGGCATACCTGCTTCCGCTTGCTTTAATATGGACATGATTTGGCTATCACTAAATTTTGACTTTTTCATGCAGAATCTCTTCCGGCATAGGTTACGAGAAAATTCTACTTTTAACATCACTTATTTTTCGGGGGGATTACCAGGCCATAAATAGCAGAGCAGTCAATTATAGGGGGGCTTGATAATCGCCTTTATTGGCTATCTGCCCTAGCTGATTCTGAGTATCCAAAGAGGGAACGCTTCTCTTTTTACACTAAAACCCAAGTTATCAACACAAAAGGTCAACTTTTTCGAGGCAGAGTGCTATACTTTATTTTGTTTCTACATTCTGTTTCTAAAGAGGAAGATGCTGACAGTGAATCAAAAAAGACCGGTTAATTTAGATTTGGGAAGTATTAAGTTCCCTCCAATGGCGATTGCATCTATTTTGCATCGTATTTCAGGGGTTATTTTATTTTTATTTTTGCCGATTATGCTTTATTTTTTAAATCAATCATTGGCATCCTTTGCTTCGTTTGAGCACTTAAAAAACCTGATCACGACCTGTGTGTGGTATAAGCTGGTTATTTGGGGCTTTAGTTCGGCTTGGCTTTATCATCTTTTAGCGGGTGCGCGACACTTGATGATGGATATAGGCATTGGTGAAACCGTTGATGCTGCGCGTCGCAGTGCTTGGGGTGTTATTGGCTTTTCGGCTTTAGGAATTATGATGATGGGGGCATGTTTATGGTCAGTAGTGTAACCAGTTTAACTGGAAATGGTCTAAAAGATTGGATAATTCAACGGGCCACTGCAATTTATTTGTCAGCGTATTCTATTCTTTTTGCTGCAATCTGGCTTGGCTGTTCACCTTGGACGTATAGTCAGTGGACGGCACTGTTTCATACGGCTTGGTTTCAACTCGCAACAGCCGTGGCTTTGTTTGCGATTTTATTTCATGCATGGATTGGAATCTGGACGGTTACAACGGATTATATTAAATCAACCGTGTTGCGACTGATGGTTCAAGGATTGGTCTTGTTTGTGTTACTGAGTCAGTTGATTGCTGGCTTCATGATAATTTGGGGGCAGTGACGATGGCATTGGCAAAGAAAAATATATTTGATGCGGTGATCATAGGGGCTGGTGGCGCGGGTATGCGTGCAGCACTTCAGCTTGCAAATTCAGGGTTAAAAGTTGCTTTGCTCTCTAAAGTATTTCCTACACGCTCACATACCGTCTCAGCGCAAGGTGGTATTACCTCAGCCCTGGGTAATGCTGATGAAGATGATTGGCGTTGGCATATGTATGATACGGTCAAAGGGGCTGATTATATTGGCGATCAAGATTGCATCGAGTATTTATGTAAAATGGGGCCTGAAGCTGTGTATGAGCTTGAGCATATGGGCTTGCCTTTTTCACGTATGGACAATGGCAAAATTTATCAGCGGCCATTTGGTGGTCAATCGAAAAATTTTGGTGGTGAGCAAGCCGCACGCACCTGTGCTGCTGCAGATAGAACGGGACATGCTTTATTGCATACGCTATATCAGCAAAATGTCAAAGCAAAAACACATGTATTCAGTGAATGGTTGGCGCTTGATTTAGTGCATGATGCGGGTGGACGTGTGGTAGGTACTACAGCCCTTTGCATGGAAACAGGAGAAATTGTTTTTTTCCAGGCACGTGTTTGTATTTTAGCAACGGGTGGGGCTGGTCGGATTTATCAGTCGACTACCAATGCATTAATTAATACAGGTGATGGGTTTGGTATGGCGCTAAGAGCAGGCCTTCCGATACAAGATATGGAAATGTGGCAGTTTCATCCAACCGGTATTGCAGGCGCAGGCGTGCTTGTGACGGAAGGATGTCGAGGTGAAGGCGGTTATTTAATTAATCAAGAGGGTGAGCGTTTCATGGAGCGTTATGCGCCTAACGCGAAAGATTTAGCCTCGCGAGACGTGGTTTCACGTGCAATCGCTCTTGAATTACGCGCTGGAAAAGGCTTTGATGTGAATGGGGTGGGCTGCGTTAAATTAAAACTAGACCATCTGGGCGGCGATTTAATTAAGTCACGTCTGCCGGGTATTAGAGAGTTATCTAAAACCTTTGCGGGAATAGATCCGATTGTTGATGCTATTCCAGTGGTGCCAACGTGTCATTATAGTATGGGTGGGATTCCAACCAATATTCATGCGCAGGTATTAACAAGACACAAAGGTGCTGATGCTGTTGTAGAAGGATTATATGCAGTTGGTGAGTGTGCTTGTGTTTCAGTGCATGGTGCAAATCGTTTAGGTGGAAATTCATTACTTGACCTCGTGGTATTTGGACGCGCAGCAGGTTTACATGTCGAACGGTTGTGGCAAGGCAATGAGTTGCCGGACTTGGGTCATGTCAGTGATGATGATATTGATGCTTCTTTGACACGTTATATGCATTGGGAAAACTCAGCGTCAACCGGTGAGAGTCCTGCGGCCATTCGAGATGCTATGCAGCGCGTTATGCAAGAAGATTTTGGTGTATTCCGAACCGGCGAAGTGATGGAAGAAGGCATGAAGCGCCTGAATGCATTACGTGAGCGTTTAGCGTCAGCTAGCTTGTTGGATAAGAGCCGGGTATTTAATACTGAGCGTATTACGGCTTTGGAGCTAGATAACTTAATGGCAACAGCTTGTGCGACTGCTGCATCAGCTTTGGCACGAACTGAAAGTCGAGGCGCGCATAGTCGAGAAGATTATCCTGACAGAGATGATGCACACTGGATTAAACATACGTTATATCTTGAGGCGGAAGATAAAATTGATTATCGTCCGGTTAATCGTTCACCCAAATATGTTGAGCCACTTGAGCCCAAAGAACGTGTTTATTGATGAGGATATGTCATGACGGATAGTCGAGCCCTTCATTTGTCTATTTATCGGTATAATCCCGATGTAGATAAAAAACCTTATATGCAGCATTACGAGTTGGATGTTCCTCTTCAAAATGATCCCATGCTACTAACATTGCTTGAGCGCATTAAAGTAGAACAAGATCCAACCCTATCTTTTCGTCGTTCGTGTCGAGAGGGGGTGTGTGGATCGGATGGTATGAACGTTAATGGGGCCAATCGTTTGGCATGTGTGACCGCACTATCTGGTTTGAAAACCAACCGGGTTGTGATTCGTCCGTTGACAGGTTTTCCTGTTATTCGAGACTTGGTGGTTGACATGACCGTTTTTTATGAGCAGTATGCTCGAATAAAGCCCTATCTTCAGAATGACACGGTACCACCTGCACGCGAAAGGTTACAATCACCTGAAGATAGAGAGAAACTTGATGGACTATATGAGTGTATTTTGTGTGCATGTTGCACAAGCTCTTGTCCTTCGTCGTGGTGGAACCCAGAAAAGTTTATTGGGCCTGCGGGGCTTTTACAAGCACGCCGGTTTTTAGCGGATAGTCGTGATACAGCGACTGATGCACGTCTTGAAGATTTACAAGATCCGTTTAGTGTATTTCGCTGCCGAAGTATTATGAATTGTGCTTCGGTTTGTCCGAAGGGACTCAATCCAACAGCTGCAATTGGAGAAATCCGTCAGCAAATGTTGGACGACGAAACGTGATGACTATGTTCGTTGGAGAATACTCATATGAGTGAATCGTTAAAAAAAGCATGGGAAACAGCCTATTTGTCCGGTGGGAATATGGCCTATGTGGATGGGCTGTACGAAGATTATTTAGAGAATGCTTCAGCTGTATCTGAATCATGGCAAGCTGTTTTTCGTGCATTGCCAGCAGGTGTTGATGGTTGCCCTGATGTGTCACACAGAACCCTGCGGACCTATTTTTTAAATCAAGCCAAGCAGCCTTCTACAGCAGTGGTTAGTTCTGGTGATGATAAACAGCGACGTGTTGCTGATTTAATCACTGCGTATCGTACCCATGGACATTTGTTGGCAAATCTTGATCCACTGGCGATGTTGGTTCGAGAGACGCCTCTAAGCTTAACGTTAGATTATCATGGTTTAACACAGGCTGATTTAAAACAATCTTTTTTTGCAGGAAACAGTTTTTCAGAACAGCCGATGTCGTTAGAGACAATTGAAGACGCGTTACAGCAAACCTATTGTGGCAGCATTGGCATTGAGTATATGCACATTGCAAACGAGGAAGAAGTCAGCTGGATTCAAAATGAAATTGAATCTATGTGTGGAAAATTAGCATTTAATGCTGCGCAGAAAAAAGAAATTTTAGAGGAGTTGATTGCAGCAGAAGGTTTAGAGCGTTACCTTGGCACGCGATATGTGGGGCAGAAGCGTTTTTCATTGGAAGGCGGGGACTCACTGGTTCCAATGATGAACGAAATTATTCGTGAAGCGGGACGTAACGAAGTACGTGAAATTATTGTGGGTATGGCACATCGTGGTCGTTTAAACGTCCTGGTTAATGTGTTAGGAAAAGACCCAAAGGAATTATTTCAAGAATTTGAAGGTAAAGTAAAACTAGAGCGAACAGGTGATGTAAAATATCATTTGGGCTTTTCATCAGATATCAAAACGCAGCAAGGGGATGTTGTTCATGTAGCCCTTGCATTTAATCCATCACATCTTGAAATTATTGGACCTGTAGTACAAGGATCAACACGTTCTCGTTTGCGCCGACGGCATGATTTATTAGAGAAAAAACAAGTGTTGCCTGTGGTTATTCATGGCGATGCGGCATTTGCAGGGCAAGGCGTTGTGATGGAGACATTTAATTTCTCTCAGGCACGCGGCTATAGTACCGGTGGTACGGTTCATATTGTTGTGAATAACCAAATTGGATTTACAACGAGTAATCCGTTGGATGCCCGCTCAACGCTTTATTGCACCGATGTTGCTAAAATGGTTCAAGCACCAATCATTCATGTTAATGGAGACGACCCGGAAGCGGTTATTTTTGCGACACGAATTGCCTTTGCGTTCCGAATGAAATTTAAACGTGATGTGGTTCTCGATTTGGTATGCTATAGGCGTCACGGGCACAACGAGGCGGATGAGCCATCTGTGACACAGCCTTTGATGTATCAAAAAATAAAACAAATGAAACCACTTCGAGATATTTATGCCTCGATATTAATTGCTGCAGACATAACATCCGAAAGTGATGTACGGCAAGCAATGAATGATTACCGAGATAGATTAGATAGAGAAGAATCAGTTGTTCAAGTGACGTATGCTGATTACAAAGGTAAGCTGGCGATTGATTGGAGCCCTTATGTTCATACGCCCTGGGATGAGCCAGCAGATACAACCGTGTCTTTAAAAACGCTCAAAGCGTTATCAACAAAATTACAGATATTACCTGACGCATTTGAGTTACATCCTGTTGTGAAGCGTTTGCATGCAGAGCGTGAAAAAATGGCTGCAGGTGAGTTAGCAATGAACTGGGGATATGCTGAAACAATGGCATATGCAACGTTATTGGATGAAGGATATGGTGTTCGTTTATCAGGACAAGATTGTGGTCGTGGCACGTTTGCACATCGACACGCAGTGCTCCATGATATGAAAACAGGCCAAGTGATTGTTCCTTTAGAAAGTGTTGCTACTGATGTGAAAAAATCAGCAATTGTGATTGATTCTGTTTTATCAGAAGAAGCAGTATTGGCTTTTGAATACGGCTATGCATCATCTGAGCCTCAATGTTTAGTGCTTTGGGAGGCGCAGTTTGGGGATTTTGCAAATGGCGCACAGGTTGTTATTGATCAATTTATTAGTTCGGGTGAGCAAAAGTGGGGGCGTTTGAGTGGGTTGGTTATGTTATTGCCTCATGGATATGAAGGACAAGGCCCTGAGCATTCATCAGCTCGTCTTGAGCGATATATGCAGTTATGTGCACAGCAAAATATTCAAGTATGCGTTCCAACAACACCGGCTCAAATCTTTCATTTATTACGACGTCAGCTGATTAGGCCGTTTCGAAAGCCTTTAATTATCATGACGCCAAAAAGTTTGTTGCGGCACAAATTAGCGGTTTCGCCTTTATCTGATTTAAGTACGGGTGCATTTTATCCTGTTATTCCTGAAATTGATGAGATTAAAGCAGAAAAAGTACAACGAGTGGTGTTGTGCTCTGGAAAAGTTTATTATGATCTGCTGGAAAAACGCAGGGAAGAAAAGTATAAGCATGTGGTTATTATTCGTGTGGAGCAGCTGTATCCGTTTCCTAAGGCTGCCCTTCAAACCATACTCGCTCAATACACCAAAGGAAAGCAGGTTGTTTGGTGTCAAGAAGAGCCAAAAAATCAAGGTGCGTGGTTTGCATCACACCATCATATTCTGAGTTGTTTAGATGCAACACAGTCGCTTGAATATGCTGGGCGTGAGTTTGCGGCGTCGCCTGCTGTTGGACGCGCAAATCTTCATGTAGAAGAGCAAAAAACATTGGTGAGGCAGGCACTATTAGGAACATAAACGTTGTTTGTGATTTAAGTGCTTGTTTTTATTGAGTTAAAATTTAGAAATTTTAAAATTTAAAAGGTCAAAATCATGTCAATTGAAGTCAAAGTACCTGTTTTACCTGAATCGGTAGCTGATGCGACGATTGCGGCTTGGCATAAAAAACCAGGTGACGCTGTGTCTCGTGATGAGAATTTACTTGATCTTGAAACGGATAAAGTGGTGCTTGAAGTGCCCGCACCTGGGGATGGGGTACTTGAGGCGTGTTTGTTTCAAGTGGGTGATACCGTTGAAACAGGCCAAGTGCTTGCGCAATTAAAATCAGGTGCTGTGGCATCTGAAAAGAAATCAGCTGAAGCATCAGCGCCATCTGAATCTAAACAGAGTGAAGAATCACCATCAACAGGGCCTGCGGTTAGGCGTTTAATGGATGAGCATGGTTTGAATCCTGCTGATATTCATGGTTCAGGTAAAGATGGACGTATTACAAAGCAAGATGTTGAAGTATTTATAGCGTCAACGCGGCAGCAAACATCGAGTACATCAAGCGCTCCTATTGCAGCCCCTATACCAGCGGATGCGCGGGAAGAGAAACGTGTTCCGATGTCTAGGCTTCGCGTGCGTATTGCTGAGCGATTATTGCAAGCGCAGCATGAATCAGCCATGTTAACTACATTCAATGAAGTTAATTTAAAAGCAGTGATGGATTTACGTGCTGAATATAAGCAAGCGTTTGAGAAAAAACATGGTGTGAAGCTTGGCTTTATGTCATTTTTCACGCGAGCTGTGGTTGAATCATTGAAGCGGTTTCCATCAGTCAATGCATCGATTGATGGTAAAGACGTTGTTTACCATGGTTATTATGATGTAGGTGTTGCTGTATCCACCGAGCGGGGACTGGTTGTGCCCGTGATTCGAGATGCAGATACTTTATCAATGGCGTCTATTGAGCAAACCATTGGTGACTTAGCTGGGCGTGCACGTGATGGTAAGTTGGCCATGGAAGATATGCAAGGGGGAAACTTTACGATAACGAACGGTGGTGTATTTGGATCACTGTTATCAACGCCTATTTTAAATCCGCCGCAAGCAGCAATTTTAGGTATGCATAAAATTCAAGAAAAACCAGTGGTTGAAGCGGGTGAAATTGTGATTCGTCCGATGATGTATTTGGCACTGTCTTATGACCATCGATTAATTGATGGGCGTGAATCAGTACAGTTTTTGGTGAGTGTGAAAGAGTTATTAGAAGATCCTTCACGTTTGTTATTAGATATTTAATTTAGAAGCAGAGTTTTAAATATGAATTTACATGAATACCAAGCTAAGCAGTTATTTGCTCAGTATGATTTACCCGTACCCAAAGGAAATGTCGCCTATAGTGTTGATGATGCGATACAAGTGGCATCTACATTATCTACACCCACATGGGTTGTTAAGGCACAAGTTCATGCTGGTGGACGCGGAAAAGCAGGGGGCGTGAAATTAGTTTCAACAGAAGAAGAGCTTGTTGCATTTGCTCAAACTTTACTGGGTAAGCGTCTTGTTACGTATCAAACCGATGCAGCTGGGCAGCCGGTTCATTGCTTGTTGGTTGAAGAGACCAGTGATATTGCAAGAGAGCTGTATTTAGGTGCTGTTGTTGATAGAGCAAGTCGTCGTGTTGTTTTCATGGCATCAACAGAAGGTGGCGTTGATATTGAGCACGTTGCTGAACATACCCCTGAAAAAATTATGTATGTTGAAATGGACCCAATGCTGGGTGTGATGCCTTATCAATGCCGTGAGGTTGGGTTTGCTTTGGGTTTAACTGCACCGCAAATTCAGCAGCTAACAAAAATCATGATGAAATTAGGTGAATTATTTGTTGCATGTGATTTAAGTTTGTTAGAAGTGAATCCTTTGGTTGTGACAGGTGCCGGTGATTTAGTGTGTTTAGATGGCAAAGTGTCGTTAGATGAGAGTGCGCTTTATCGTCATCCTCAATTACAAAGTTTGCGCGATACCACGCAGGAAAATGAGCGAGAAAACCATGCACGGGAATGGGAATTAAATTATATTCCGTTGGATGGCAATATTGGTTGTATGGTCAATGGTGCTGGACTTGCGATGGCAACGATGGATGTGATTAAACTTCATGGTGGCGATCCTGCGAATTTCTTAGATGTTGGTGGTGGAGCCACGGCGGAGCGCGTTGCAGAAGCCTTTAAAATTATTTTATCAGATGAGCAGGTCAAAGGCGTACTGGTTAATATTTTTGGTGGTATTGTGCGTTGTGATTTAATTGCTGAAGGTATTTTAGCGGCAGTTGAGGAAGTGCAAGTGACACTCCCAGTTGTGGTGCGTCTTGAAGGCAATCAAGCAACAGCAGGCGCGAATATCTTGAATAAGAGTAGTCTAAACGTTATTGCTGCAGATGGTTTAACTGACGCAGCGACAAAAATTGTGTCGGCTATTGCTGGATAAAAATCATAAAGATTATAGAGATCAGAGGCTAGATATAAACTATGAGTATTTTAGTAGATAAAAACACACGTGTTATTTGCCAGGGGTTTACAGGTAAGCAAGGTACCTTTCATTCTGAACAAGCGATTGAATATGGCACAAAAATGATGGGTGGCGTAACACCTGGGAAAGGGGGAAAAACCCATCTTGACTTGCCTGTATTTAATACGGTTCGTGAAGCGGTAGACGTAACAGATGCAAATGCCAGCGTTATTTATGTGCCTGCGCCGTTTTGTAAAGATTCAATTATTGAGGCGGGTGAAGCCGGGATTGATTTAATCGTTTGTATTACGGAAGGCGTGCCTGTACAAGATATGCTTGCTGCAAAATTGCATTTAGAAAAAAATACGATGAGTCGTTTAATTGGTCCTAATTGCCCAGGTATTATTACCCCTGGAGCATGCAAAATAGGCATTATGCCTGGAGCGATTCATTTACCTGGAAAAGTAGGGATTGTATCTCGTTCAGGTACTTTAACGTATGAAGCAGTTAAGCAAATGACGGATAAAGGCTTTGGCCAAAGTACATGTGTTGGTATTGGAGGGGATCCAATTCCAGGGACGTCATTTATCGATACGCTGGCTTTATTTGAAGAAGATCCACAGACAGAAGCCATTATTTTGGTGGGAGAAATTGGCGGAACGGCTGAGGAAGAAGCGGCTGAGTTTATCCAATCTAATGTCAGTAAGCCAGTGGTTGCTTATATTGCAGGGGTAACAGCACCTGCAGGTAAACGTATGGGGCATGCCGGTGCCATTATTTCTGGTGGTAAAGGAACAGCCGCAGATAAATTTGCAGCTTTAGAAGCTGCAGGTGTTAAAACAGTTCGTTCACCAGCAGACTTAGGCGACGCTGTTGCTGAGGTGATGGGGTGGTAATCAGTCATGGGGTATGATTACAAACCGTTTGCGTCGAGTCGGCGTGAATATGGTGATCGATGTTTGGATGAGGAGAGTTTAAATAGCTCTCCATTGATTCAGTTTGAGCAGTGGTTTGCAGAAGCTGTATCAAGTGAAGTGTTAGATCCAACCGCCATGGTTTTATCTACCGTAGATGCACGCGGGTTTCCTAATTCGCGTGTTGTACTTTTAAAAGGCCTTGAAGACGGGGCTTTTATTTTTTACACAAATTACGAAAGTGCTAAATCAATTGAGCTTGAGCATACACCGTTCGCTGCCTTAAATTTTTATTGGGCTGGTTTGGCGCGACAGGTTCGGGTTCGTGGCTCGGTTCAGCGGGTTAGTCGAGCTGCATCAGAAGCCTATTTTTCTTCTCGTTCAATGATGAGTCAGTGTAGTGCCATTGTTTCACCTCAGAGCCGAGTTATTTCGTCACGCACAGCGTTGCTTGACGCTTCAGAGCAGCTGATGGTAGGACAGAGTCAATCTAGCGCACAGCAGGTAGTATGCCCATCCTATTGGGGTGGTTTTTCTGTGCTTGCTGAGGAGATAGAGTTTTGGCAAGGGCGAGATCACCGCTTGCATGATCGCATATTATATTCCAAAAAAGAATCTGGTTGGCTTGTATCTAGACTGGCATCTTGACCTTTATTCACTCTGGTGTTACTTTATATAAACAGCACATGATTTAGTTTGTTAAAAACGCGTAAAGACAGGTTTTTTTTCAGGCGTTTTTTTAAATGTGTCATAGACTAAATTTTACCAGTAAAAAAAAGCTTATATTTATTTATGTTTATTTAGCTGGCTGTGATGTTTAAATGATGTTGAACAGGTGTTTTGAGAAGGGAGTACTCAACGATGAATGAATTGACTGCTTTATTGCCTCACCTTAAGTTTCACTTTCATGTGGATCACCCAACATTGGAAGAATGTTATGCGTATGGATATGAGTGCGCATTGGCTGATGTCCAAGAAGATGATAATCCTTATCAAGTAAATTCCCCAGAGCAAGAGCAATGGCTTGAAGGCTGGTGGGCTGGTTTTTATAACGAGCAACCGTTGTTTAGTTTTGATATTGAGCCTGAAAATAATCGAGCGGTTTTAGAGCCCGTAAATGATGCTTCGTATCATGCAGAGCAAAGTCATTACTTTCTGCGCGTTCTGGAAATTGCAGGTGTGATTGCTGTTTCAGCTCTTTTGAGTTATCAAGTAATAGATATTGTTGCTTAAATCATTAAGTTATAGCCCCATTTTGTGAAAGCACCTTCTCCCCACTTGACGGGGGGAGGCGTGATGGGTGCTTGCTTTTTCGCGCTTACAACCTTGCACTTCAAGCCTAAAAGGTTCAAGCTACACACAAGCTTACTGCAAATTAGTGGATGTTTTTGTGTGAACAATTCTTTATATATTAATCAAACTCAGAGTAATCCGAGTGCTCAGAAAAAAGAGAATATAGGCGTTGCATGGCTCATATGGGGACTGGCTGCTGCATTTTATTTTTCTGATTATATGGCGCGGGTTGCTGTTAGTGTAATGCATCGCTATTTGCAAATTGATTTTAATATGAATGAGGCGCAGTTCGGTATTCTGTCGGCTTCGTTTTATGTGCCTTATATCTTAATGCAAATTCCAGTGGGCTTAATGCTTGATAGACTGAGCATCCGTTTGGTCTTAACCGTTATGTCATTACTTACGGCTGTTGGTTGTTGCGTATTTGGCTTGGCAGACAGTTTAATAATCGCTGCGTTCGGCCGGATGTTGATAGGTTTTACCGCTGCGTTTGCATTTATCTCAACCTTGCGCCTGGCAACCGTCTGGTTTCCTCCTAGCATGATGGGGTTGCTTGCAGGCTTAACACAAGCCGTAGGGATGTTAGGGGCCGCATCAGGACAGGCGCCGGTTGCTTTCTTGGTTGCCTCTATTGGGTGGCGCCATAGTATGCTTGTGATGGCCTCTATTTTTACTTTGCTATCTATATTTTTATATCAATATGTTCGTGATACACCTCAAGTTAAATCGAGTAAAGTTAAAATAAAGCCTATTAAAAAAACAGGTGTTTTTGATAGTTTACGCACGGTTCTTTCAATGCCTCAAACCTGGATTAACGGGCTATATACAGGGTTTTTATTTGCGCCTACAGCCGTCATTGGCGAGTCACTTGGTGCGGCATATTTGCAATATGGACGTGAATTAAAAGCACACTCAGCTGCATTTGTTGTAGGGCTTATTTTTATTGGCTGGACATTAGGGGGGCCTCTAGCGGGTTGGCTTTCAGATAGAATTGGACGCCGAAAACCGATTATGATTTTCTCCGCTTTATCTGGGATTATTTTATCATCGGTGATAATTTTCTCACCCGAGATGAGTCAATCGACGGCAACTATACTGTTTTTCTTGTTTGGTTTTACGAATATAGGGGTTTCTATTGCGTATGCGGTTGCGACTGAGCTGCATCATCGCGCAGTAATAGGCACTGCAATTGCATTCACAAATATGGCATCTATTTTTATAGGTGCTATTTGCCAGCCTCTGGTTGGTCTATTCATTGATCATATTTCGGGTGCGCGTGCGAATAATGTTGGAAATTTGCATTTAGCTGATTTTCAATATGGATTGCAGTTGTTACCTATTTGCTCGCTAATTGCCTTGTTTCTTGCTTTTATGGTGAAGGAAACTTTTTGTAACCCATTGAAAAATGAGGATTAAGGCTTCTAACTGTGACGTTCTCATGGTTTAATAGATGGCTGATTGCTTTTTCATCGGAATGAGGGATACGGGAGTCGTATGAAAAAAATTCTACTTGGGTGTTTTTTGTTTTTTTTGGTGGTTTTGGGCGGTTTTTTTGTTACGGGGCTGATTACCGAGTCCACATTGAAGAAAAACTTAGTGGCACTGAATGAAGCCAATGATTTTTCTGTTGATTTAGCGCATTATAAGCGAGGTCTTTTTCAGTCCACAGCTGATTTAAAGTGGCATGTGACTGTGTCTGAAAAAATAACAAAAAAAGAGAATGAAAATACACTGGTTATTCCTCCTAAAGCGTATACATTTGATATGCCTTTAGCTATTTATCATGGACCTGTGATGTTTGAAAACGGACATTTTCGTTTCGGGCTGGGTTCAGCGCAAGGCAATTTATCCTTGCCTAAAGCATATATATCGGATTTTTTAGATACCTTTGCATCTGAATCCACACAGCCTACATTAAGTATGAAATTATTTGTTTCGTATTTATGTAAAACGCATCTTGAGCTCGCACTCCCTCCATTTCAATTGCTTACGAAACAAAACCACAGTCAGTTTGAATGGCTGGGCATGAGCAGTGATGTACATTTTTCTCCTGAAAGCACCCGGCTAAAAGGACATTTTCTACTGGATGGTTTGCGTATAACCGGTGATAAATTTCGCATTCTCTTAAATAAAGTCAGCAGTGCCTATGAAGCCCATAAAGCAAAAAACGGGCTGTTTTTAGGGGACGCCAAATTAGATGTACCGATACTTCAAGTGTCTGTTAAAAAACAACCGGAATTTTATTTAAAACAATTAGAAGTCAGCTCTAATAATACACTTGAAAATGATTTATTTGCTTCTTCGTTTCATTTGGCATTCAAGACCCTGCTCTCAGGAAATGAAACATATGGGCCTGCTGAATTTGATGTAGGGATTAAAAAATTGGATGCAAATGTTTTAGCTGAATTGAATCAGCACCTGAATCAATTGCATCGGGCTGATACAACCGGCGGGCAAACACAGCAATTACTCTTATCACTTTTACCGCAGCTACCTAAGTTGTTAGGCAAGGGTGCTGTGTTTGAAGTCAGTGCATTTAAATTAGGAATGCCTGATGGTACCGCCGATGGTTCGCTTCGTATTGCCTTCCCGCTCTCAAAAGGAGATGGGCCTATACAAATCATTCCGAAAGTGATTGGTGAGGGCCGTTTACAAATGCCAGCTTCTTTCGTGAAGACATTACTGGTGCATTCATTCAAACAACAAACGATTCAAGCGCATGAAGACGCTTTGGCAGATAAGTCAGATAAAAAATCATATAATAATAAAAAAATATTGGCTGCTTCTACTTTAAACGCTAAGCCAGATGTTGCAGATAAGACAGATTCTGCAGCATCGCTTACGTTAGCAGCACTAGATCAACAAGCAGTTCAGCATGCGGATCAAAAACTGGCAGATTTGATTCGAATGGGGGTTTTTCAACCTAAGGGGGGCGACTATGTGCTTGAGCTCAAGCTATCCTCTGGGCGTTTGTTGGTGAATGGTCACCCATTTAATACGGGGATGTTAAGCTTGTAATCCCTTATATTTATCGTCCATGGCGCAGCCGTGTATTGGCGTGCTCATGTTGAGCTCTGTGTGGACGGAACATTTGTTTTTGAAAGAAGGAGTTAAACAAGATGAGAAGTATTACTCAAGATAACGAAGAGATGGCTGTCTCTTTGACTTCAAGTGTTACACAATCAGTTCAGAAGTATTTTTCTGAGTTAAGGGGCGAAGATCCTATTGATTTGTATCAGTTTGTGCTTGAAGAAGTTGAAACCCCATTATTCCGTGCTGTTATGGAGCATTGCAAATACAATCAATCACGTGCGGCATTAATGTTAGGTATTAGTCGAGGAACACTTCGAACGAAACTACGTCGTTATTTTGATGATAAGTACGTTGGAACACGTGACTAAGAAGAAGGTAAGTTGGTGTAATAAAAAAGCTTCTATTCAGAGGCTTTTTTATCATTGAACATAGAGCTAACAGATTCTTCTATATTAACGCGTTTTATAGCTTGCGCTAGCATTTCAGCCAGGCTAACAACTCTAATTTTTTTAGCGTGTTTTGTGGCCTCAGAGCCAGGGATCGTGTCTGTTACAACCACTTCATCAAGTAATGATTCATTGATGTTGTTGACTGCAGGTCCGGATAACACCGGGTGTGTAATATAAGCCCTTACACTTTTTGCGCCAGATGCTTTGAGTGCTTTAGCGGCAGAGCATAAGGTACCGGCTGTATCAACGATGTCATCAATAATAATGCAATGCTGGCCTTCAGGGTTACCAATAAGATGCATCACCTCTGATTTGTTTGGGCCACTTCGTCGCTTGTCAATAATGCAAAGTGCTGCGTCATTTAGTAGTTTTGCCATCGCCCGAGCACGAACAACGCCGCCTACATCAGGTGAGACAATCATCATGTTATCAAGTTTTTGCGCTTTGATGTCATGCAGTAATATCGGGGTTGAATAGACGTTATCAACCGGCATATAAAAAAAGCCTTGAATTTGATCTGCATGCAAGTCGACGGTCAAAACACGACAAATACCGACCGAGGCCATCATGTCAGCGACAATTTTAGCTGTGATAGGAACACGAGCAGAGCGTACACGTCGGTCTTGCCGTGCATAACCAAAGTAAGGAACCACAGCAGTAATTCGACCGGCAGAAGAGCGTCTTAATGCGTCTGCCATTGCAAGCAATTCCATTAGATTATCGTTTGCAGGTGCGCAAGTGGACTGTACAATGAAAACATCTTTACCGCGCACATTTTCAAGAATCTCCACCATGGTTTCGCCGTCACTAAATGTACCAACGGTAGCGCGCCCCATTTTTATATCAAGGTAGGTTGAGATGTGTTGTGCTAATTCAGAGGAAGCATTTCCGGAAAAGATCATCATGCTAGACATGTGTGAAGGCCTTCAAAGTGAACTCTTTCTTATTATGAACAGGAATATGGCTGGGGTGCTAGGATTCGAACCTAGGTATGCAGAGATCAAAACCCTGTGCCTTAACCACTTGGCGACACCCCAATAACGAAAAACATAACATAATTCAGCGTGTAACACTGCAAAATGTGCCGGTATTTTGAAGGTATTTACTGTGGTTGTCAATGGATTTCCCAGTGTTTTATGACAAGTTTTAAATAACCTTCAGAACCGGTGACCTTAATTTTTCTTGGAAGCTCAACATGATTGACTGTTTGGTAGCCGTCATAGTGAATAACATAGCCGCCCTGCCTCAGTGTGGTGAGGCGTCCGCTGGCATCATAATGTGATGACTGTATTGCACCTGGTGCTTGAACGCCGCGCACCCAATAATATAATTTATGGAGCGGTACGTGAATGCCGGTTTCTTTATAAAATAATTGGTCGATATTCGTTGTTTTTACTCGTTTTTGGCCATCTTGATATGTAATAATACGCCCGTTTTTTTCAACTGAAACCCCGTTGCCACCGAGCGGTCCAAACAGTCGAAGTTGGTAACGGTTCAGGCCTTGTTGTTTCCAGTTAATTGTTGCCGTCCAAGATTTTTTTTTGCTTTTTGCTGCGATAGCACCTGTGAGCGTCCATGATGAGAGGTGTTTTGCCGCGATGATGGCTTTTGTGGTTGATTGTTTTGTTTGTTGTTCATTTTGTATTTCTGGTGGTGCAGGTGGCGCACAGGCCACAAGTGAAAAGATAAACGAGAGAGGAATTAGGCGTGTTTTAATAAAATGCGTTATCATAAGAAGTTATTTCGATTGGGTTACATGCTATTAACAATACGCTAGACTTCAAACAGGTTCAATCTTGATTTCATAGAGAGATGCAATGCAAAAAGCAATTTATCCGGGCACATTCGACCCCGTGACCAATGGGCATGTTGATTTAATTACACGTGCTTCACGATTATTCCCTGAGTTGGTTGTGGCTGTCGCAAATAACCAACCTAAAAAACCATTTTTTTCACTTGAAACACGTATTGCGTGCGTTAAAGAAACCGTCGGACATTTGCCTGGTGTGAGTGTTCTAGGCTTCAGAGAGTTACTGGTGGATTTTGTTAAAAAACAGGCGGGCGGCGTGATTATTCGAGGCTTGCGAGCTGCTTCTGATTTTGAGTATGAGTTTCAATTAGCCGGAATGAACCGAAAACTAGATAAATCAATTGAAACGGTATTTTTAACCCCGTCAGAAGATTGTATGTTTATTTCATCTACTTTGGTGCGTGAAGTTTCTGATTTGGGAGGGGACGTGTCACAGTTTGTACCTTCAGCGGTGATTGAAGCACTTAAAAAATAGCAGCTGTTTATTATGTAGTATCACCCACTCACACCTAAACCATAGCGCTTACACTACCCGGTGCGTCCGGGTGCCCCAGCTAAGTTACGTTTTAACGTTACTGGATGGCCCGCTATACCCAGTGCACTTCAAGATGCGAGTTTTACATCAGGCTTAGTCATCTCCGCGTAGGCGGAGATCCATTATAAATGTACGCCCCTGTTGCTTTCAGGATAGATCTCGGCCTACGCGGAGATGACTAAATCTGATGCGAAATTTAGGCGCTGAAAATTATCGGTAAATCTGCTCACCAGCGCAGATTTATATTCGGCAATACCTTCAAAAAAACTTAAAATTCCTTGGTGGACTTTCAATCGTTCCGAGTCTTTTAAAATGATACGACTTACGCTTCCATCATTTTTAGATGGCTAATTGATTCTTAAGAAAATCATTACTGACGTGGCGTCGAATTGTTCCATCATCAAGTAAAAGTATTTCAGCAATTTTTGTATAACTGTAGCCTTTGTCATAAAGAAGGAGGGCTTTTATTCGGTCGCGGATACGACCATCTCGCTCTGATTTATGTTGAATAATTAAGTCTGCACGTTCTTGTGCTGTAAGGCGTCTGTCCATGTGCGTATTTGATCATATTCGGCTTAAGTTCGCAACGCCATTAGCGATGGGTATATACTATCTTGGTAAGTTCATGCTGTATTTGATTTTTTATTTACCAAATAAGCAATTAAATGGACGATGTAAGCTCCCTGGTTTTACCACGATATTAGTGGTTCTCTGGTTTTTTCGGAAAAGTGCAATTGAGCCTCTGAGATTGAAGAAGCCCGGGCTAACTTCTATTTTATCAATTGTTGCCTGGGTACTGCGGATGGGCTTGAATAATTATAGTGATTTGGTTCTTAAGTGAACCATAAGAGAATCCCTACGTGCCGTGGCTTGTCCACGGCATCCAGTCAACATGGGTCAATCAACTGCCTAACGCGAACAAGTCGCGTTAGGCAGTCACTGGGAACAAGTCGTTTAAAAATCAAATGACTATATTTACTCTATCAGAGCATGCGCGATAACTACCGTCGTGTCCTTGAGCTCATGATGCCGCTTCCTATCGTGCTGCTAGGTATTAAAGATTGTTTTGAATCATTAGAGCTTCGAAAGACATGGAGCAAAATAGATAAGATCTGGCTGATTCCTTCTGCTGTACTTTGTATCGCATGGCTTCTTTCCAAGCCGGTTTTAACTGCGGATGGTTGTATTCTAATAGCTCAAATCATCTTATTTGGAGGCCTAGGCCAAGAGCTTTATTATCGCGGATTCATACAGCCTCGTGCGGAAATTATTTTTGGCGGTGGATGGGGGCTTATGTGTTCCTCCATTTTACTTGCTACTTATCATCCAATATCAAAAATAGTTCTTTATGGGTTTGAAGTTGAAGGCCTTGGCTTTTTGGTTCTTTTTGGGCTTGTGGCCGGTTTTAGTTTTCGTCGAAGCAGAAATATTGTACCGCTGGCATTATTTCATAGCCTGTATGATATTTTTAGAATGATGCATTAGTTGTTTTATTTTAAGGCTTTTCCTTCTCCCGCTAGGTAGCCTGCGGGAGAAGGTATTTGTGTTATTAAATTAAGGTGCTGTGTCACCGGCAAGTTCTTTAATCGACCTACGTGTTTGTTTAATCAGCTCTTCTTTTGTTTCTAAGGTAAATTGTGAGGCATCAATCGGTTCGCCTACATGTACCTCAGCGGTTTGGTTGGGATAGCACTTGGCGGTGCGGGATGGCAAAAGATCATAAGCTCCTCGAATGCCAATCGGTATAATCGTCGCTTGGGTTTGAATGGCTGTAATAAAGCCACCTTTCTTAAAGGGCCCTACGTGTTTATCGGTTGAACGCGTGCCTTCTGGCGCAATCCACATCACAATGCCAGTTTTGAGTAAGTCCTGAATTGCTGCTAAATCACGAATGGCTTGGCGTCTGTTTTTGCGATCAACAAAGAGAAACTCTGATGCCTTCATGGCTCTGCCCATGGTCGGAATATTAGACATTTCTTTTTTAGCGAGCATACGTAAGGAAATATCAGGGAAAGTGCGATAGCTCAGTGGAATATCAAGTAAACTGCTATGATTGCACATGATAATGGTCGGTTGGCCTGCTTTAGGATGTGTTTTTTTGGGATTATGTATGATGCAGGTAATGCGCCAGAGCTTCATCATGTGCCTGCTCCATGTATCCATGCGCTTATCAACCCAGGGGCGAGTGACTTTTCCAAAAAGATTTCTTGTAATAGAACGAATACACGTATCAGCAATGAGCGTGCATGAAGCCAAGATAAGCCATAAACTCTGAAATACGTTTGTTTTTGGGGCTTGTGATGTGTTTTTACTGTTGGTCATGATCAATAACACGTCCTTTATTCGATGACTTAGAGGGGGGAGGGGCAGAGACAGAACGAAAATACTGGACAACAAGATTAATGCCCCACAGTATCGCTCCAATTAATAAACCCCAGAGAAGCATATAGGAAAAAAGCATAAAGATGCCAATGCCAAGCGCAATACTAATGCCTAATAAAATAAAGGGAGGCAATTGTTGAAAAAGATGTTTTAATAATTGAGGCATGGTTATTAAAGCCAAGTCATAGGGCTGTGATACGAATTATCTGCTAAAAACGACCTAAATGCAAAGAAATAGTGTATAATGTTCGCTCTGTATGCTTCTGGATTCTGAAGTTTAATGGTTTTGTAGGGAGATTCATGATGTTTGGTTTATTGAATTTATCATTTTGGGGTTATGTGATTGCAGCACTGATAATGACGCAAATTACAATTGCAGGGGTCACAATTTACCTGCATCGCTGTCAAGCGCATCGTGCGTTAACATTGCATCCTATTGTGAGTCATTTTTTTCGGTTATGGCTATGGTTAACCACTGGCATGGTAACGTCTGAGTGGGTGGCTATTCATCGAAAACATCATGCATCTACAGAGCGCGAAGGCGATCCGCACAGTCCTGTTGTATTAGGAATTAAGCGTGTTCTTTGGCGCGGGGTTGAGTTATATAGCGAGGCGTCAAAAGACAAAGATATGGTCGAAAAGTATGCGCACGGAACGCCTGACGACTGGATTGAACGTAATGTGTATAAGCGATTTTCTGCGCGAGGCGTTATTATTACACTTTTTATTGATTTACTGTTGTTTGGTATTCCCGGAATAAGTATTTGGGGCCTTCAAATGCTTTGGATTCCATTTTGGGCTGCTGGCGTTATTAATGGCCTTGCTCATTTCTGGGGATATCGGAATTTTGAGTCTGAAGATGCTTCTACGAATATAATGCCGTGGGGTTTTTGGATTGGTGGTGAAGAATTACATAATAACCATCATACGTTTGCCTCTTCAGCTAAATTTTCTGTTAAATGGTGGGAGTTTGATATAGGCTGGTTTTATATTAAATGTTTGTCTTTTTTAGGGCTTGCTAAAGTAAAGAAACTCCCACCGCGCCTTACTAAAAATGAACTGAAGTTACAGGTTGATTTAGAGACGGTTCGGGCGGTTGTTGCGAATCGGTTTCAAGTGATGTCACAGTATTATAAACGTGTGGTTCAGCCCATTATTAAACGTGAGAAACAGCACTTGCTTAGTCAGGATAGTAATAAGAACGATAAAGCATTATTACACCGAGCAGGGACTTTATTGCGTCGGCGTGAAGCATTGCTTTCACCCCAGTCTACCTTTCGTCTAGAAGCATTGCTTGGACGTTTTGACGAGTTGCGGGTGGTGTACGATTTTAAGCAATCGTTACAGCAGATTTGGCTGAAAACAGCGACATCACAAAAAGAGTTAATTGAAGCATTACAAGATTGGTGTAAACAAGCAGAAGAATCAGGGATTGAAGTTTTGCGCCAATTTTCTGAGCAATTAAAATGTTATGAGCCTCATGCTAGAGCGCTTTAATTGAATAAGGAGTTACATTGATGATGAACTGGAGCCTTATATTGAATGTGTTGCTTTTGATTGGGGTTGTTTTTGCTCTATTTAGGATGGTGCATACAAAGCATCGAGAAAAAAATACGCGTCGTATGTATCGTGTGGATTCACCTAAAATGGATATGCAGCCGCAAGATGATATTATTGCTGTTCGGCGGTTGTCTCCTGAAGCGGTTTATGTTGGGGAGGTACCGTCACCCTCTGTTGCTCCTGTGCTTGAAGACGATAATAATGCTCAATCATCGGATGAGGCTAAAAAAACAAGTGACAGCAGAGGTTCACTCATGATGTTTTTATTGGCCAAAGACAATCGGCAGTTGGCCGGGTATGAATTATTTCAAACCATGCTTGCTGCAGGATTACGTTTCGGAGATGGCCAGTTATTTCATCGGCATCAGTTTTCTAATGGCCAGGGCCCTATTCTTTGTAGTTTAGCTGCGGCAACGGAAAGCGGTGTTTTTGATTTACAAAACATGGGAACGTTTAGTGTGCGCGGTTTGTGTCTATTCATGGAGTCTTCTGCGAATGCAGGCATAGATGCTGAACGTTTAACGATGATGTTAGATACAGCCAAACAATTAAGTGAAAGCTTAGATACGCATTTATTGGATGATGAGCGTGTACCTTGGTCTGATAGCAGTTTGGGGCGTTATCAACGGCGTTTAAATATTACGAGCGAAGAAACGGTCTGTGTTTGAGTGAAACAATAAAGATTGATGCTTTTATTCTTTTTTGGCTGGCCGGTTGAGTAAGTTTTTCACGGCATCTTCCGCGCTAATATTGCCTTGAAGTAGTTCGTTCACTTCGTGGCAAATCGGTAGTTCCAGCGCGTTGGCTTTGGCTAGCGCGCAGACTTGACTGGCGTTATGTTTACCTTCAACCACCTGGCCAATTGCTTTTTCTGCGGCGATAATTGCTTCGCCTTGTCCTATGAGTAATCCAAAGCGACGGTTTCTCGATTGATTGTCTGTGCAGGTTAAGACTAAATCACCAAGACCGGTTAGGCCGGCGAACGTTTCAGGCAGACCGCCAAGTGCGGTACCAAACCGTGTCATTTCAGCAAGACCACGGGTAATTAAAGCTGCTTTTGCATTGGCGCCATAGTTCAGTCCATCACTAATACCACACGCAATGGCTAAAACGTTTTTAACGGCGCCTGCGCATTGCACGCCAATGAGATCATGACTAGCGTATACACGTAGATGATGATGATGAAATGCATCGTGCAGTGATTGTGCATAAGTCGCATTATTTCCTGCAATAACTAGGGCTGTTGGTAAGCCTTTTGCAACTTCTTTTGCGAAAGAAGGGCCAGAAATTACGGCCATACGAAAATCTTTTCCCCATCGTTCGGTAACCAGCTCGCTGAGGCATTGGTTTTTTTCAGGATCAAGCCCTTTGGTAATCCATGCAATATGGTGTATGTCTTCAGGTAGTTTCTTAAGCAGCTCACCAAATGCGTGTGATGGTGTTGCAATGATTAGATGTGTTGCTTGTGTTAAGCAGGTTTGGAGGTTTGCTTCTGGTGTTAGTGATTCAGGAAGTGTAATGCCGGGAAGATAGCGTGTGTTTTCTCGGGACTTAGCCATTGATTGGATGTGATTGGCATCACGTCCCCAGAGTAACACCTGCTGGCCATGCATACTTAAGTGCATGGCAACAGCAGTTCCCCACGATCCTGCGCCCAGAACAGCAAAGGTCATGTTTGGCATGGCTTAGTTTATTGTGTCGTCTGTTTTTTCAGCTTTTCCAGCGTCTTGTTGTTGCTGCATGTAGATAGCATCAAAATTAATGGGTGCTAAAACAAGCTGTGGAAAGCTACCCCGGACCACTTCTGTTGAGATAGCTTCACGTGCATAAGGAAACAAAAGGCTAGGGCAGAAGCTTCCTAAGAGGTGATCAAGCTGTGCTTCTTCTGTTCCTGTGATGGTGAAGATACCCGCTTGTTGCACTTCGATTAAAAAAGCAGTTTTTTCTTTGTTTTTAACGGTTGCCGTAACGGTTAAGACCACTTCAAAAGTCCCGTTATCATCAAGTACAGTATGGGCTGTGTTTAAGTCCAGGTTTAAATCAGGGGTCCATTCTTCTTGAAAAATGGCAGGGGTGCTGTTGGTTTCAAACGATAAGTTTTTAACGTACACACGTTGAATAACAAACTGTGCTTCGGTTTCAGCTATTTTTTGTGTTTCTTTCTTCGCGGTATCATTCATCGTATTATTTGTCCTGTTTTTTATTTTTGGGTGTTTTTTTAGTTTCTTTTTTTGTGCTGATTAATGGCAAACCTGCAGCTTTCCAGGCAGTTATACCGCCTGTTAAGACCATCGCCGTTGTGAAACCTTGTTTTTGTAATTTAACCGCTAAGGCTGAGGATTGCAAACCACGCGCGCAGACCAAAATAAAGGGGGTGTTCTTTTGCTTTTCTAGTTTATCTAACGTTGCGTTAGGGATATTTTTAGCATTGACGATATGGCTTTTTCGAAAAGTCTCTATGTCGCGCATATCAATCACTTTGGCTTTCTCATGATTCATTGCATCAACGGCAGCTTGGGGTGAAAGATTTCTAGGTCCTTGTTTTTGCATGATGTGCTCGTTGATAAACACCAAAATAAGCACGCCGAGCAAGGCAAGCGATAATGACCAATGATGCGTGATAAAAGTAAAAATTTGATTGTCCATGATGCACCTAAAGTGTATTTAATTATTTGATTCAATATAAATCATAACGTTAAGCCTCAGAATTATCCTGAGATTTAATATAGAAGGCAAGTGTCGTTTGGCTTTTAAGTCGGTATGAAAAAGCGCATAATAGCACTTTTGAGATCAAGACGTAAATTACAAGTTATGAAACTAATTATTGAGCAATTGTTACAACAAGCTTTGGATGCACTTAAAGCCACCGGTGTGGTGCCTGAGGATTTTCAAGGCACAATTAAAATTGAGCCAACAAAAGACACAAAACATGGCGACTTCTCAACCAACTTAGCCATGGTGCTTGCAAAATCTGCGGGCTTATCTCCCATGCTATTGGCTGAAAAGGTTGTATCTGCATTGCCAGCGCATGATTTATTAAAACAAACAGAAATAGCAGCGCCAGGGTTTATTAATTTTTTTATGAATGCTGCTTCACGCGCATCTTTTATTTTGGAACGTATGTTTCGTGAAGGCGTTGATTATGGAAAGCACACCTTTGGTGCGGGCCAACGCGTATTATTAGAGTATGTATCAGCGAACCCAACAGGTCCGTTACATGTTGGGCATGGGCGAGGAGCTGCTTTTGGTGCGAGCCTTGCAAATGTGCTTGAGATGGCAGGTTTTTCAGTCACACGTGAGTATTATGTAAATGATGCGGGTCGGCAAATGGATATTTTAGCCGTGAGTGTCTGGCTGCGTTATTTGGAGTGCTCTGGCGAATCAATTAATTTCCCATCAAATGCCTACAAAGGGGGCTATGTTCGTACCATTGGAGAAAAAATTTATTTAGAGCATGCCACGCAATATAAAAAATCATGGGATTCAATCGTAAAAGATTTACCGCTAGATGCACCAGACGGTGGTGATAAAGAGCAATATATAGACGCCATGATACAAACGGCTAAACAATTGCTGGGTGAAACAGGTTTTATATTATTTCATCAAAGTGCATTAGATTATGTTTTGTCTGATATTAAAGAAGATTTAGCTGAATTTGGGGTTAAATACCACAGCTGGTTCTCTGAACGTAGTTTATTAGACTCAGGGGCAATTAAGCAGGGAATTGAAGCACTAACAAAAGCGGGCTATACCTTCGAAGACGAGGGCGCTATTTGGTTTCGTGCAACTGATTTTGGTGATGAAAAAGATAGAGTGCTGGTGCGGGCCAATGGACAGCCTACATATTTTGCATCTGATGTTGCGTATCACTGGGATAAATATCAGCGTGGCTTTGATGTGGTCATGGATTTATTTGGGGCAGACCATCATGGCTATATTCCACGGTTGAAAGCTGCTGTGACAGCACTTGGGCATGATGAAAAAGCGTTACGTGTGTTTATGGTGCAGTTTGCAATTTTATATCGACAGGGGGAGCGTCTTCAAATGTCGACTCGAAGTGGTTCATTTGTAACGTTGCGTGAGTTGCGGGAAGAAGTTGGGCGAGATGCGGCGCGCTTTTTCTATGTGATGCGAAAGCCAGAACAACACATGGATTTTGATTTGGATTTAGCCAAATCTGAATCACGAGATAATCCTGTTTATTATATTCAATATGCGCATGCACGTATTTGCAGTGTATTTAAGCAGCTTGAAACCCGCGATATGTCGTGGGATAAAAAAATAGGGATTGATAATTCAGCATGCCTTACCGACGCACATGAAATAGCATTAATAGCGCAACTGGAGCGGTATCCTGATGTGATTGAGCTTGCAGTTAAAACCTGTGAACCACATCAAATTGCTTATTATCTTCGAGAACTGGCGAATGCGTTACATGCCTACTATAATTCTATTTCATTACTGTGTGAGCAGGAATCCTTACGCTGTTCGCGTTTGACTCTGGTCTTTGCTGTACGCGAGGTGTTGCGCAATGGGCTTCAACTGCTTGGTGTATCAGCCCCTGAGAGTATGTGATGGCGAAAGATCGCAATATTAAAAAGAGTACGAATCACCGGGCCACAGAAACGGTTGTCCGTCGTCAATCAAAAAAACATTTTTTTATTGCGGTGCTTATGGCTTTTTTTGGAGGCTATGCACTGGCTTTGTTTTATGCGCCTGCTGCATCAAAAGTAACGTGGCTTCATTCGCATAAAGGGCAGTCGGAAGCGCCGTTTAATACAGCAAATACAGCTGCGTTACCCAAGCCTAATTTTGAGTTTTATACGTTATTAACGCAAGAAAAAAAACCGATAAAATCAAAGCTATTATCTATTGCACCAACCCCTAAAGCTCGGCCAGTTCATCAGCCCGAATCTAAAAAACAAGAAGCACCAGCCATGTTGGCGATAGATCCCACATTGAAGTATACTTATTTGTTGCAAGTCGCATCATTTCAGCGAAAAGAAGATGCAGAACAAATGAAAGCATCGCTTATTATGCGAGGATTTGATGCAAATATAAAATCAGCCAATCAGCCGGGAGGTGTTTGGCATCGTGTGGTTATAGGGCCTTTTGTTTCTCGTCAAAAAGCAGAAAAAGCGCAAGCCAAATTTGTGCAAATCGAGCATATATCGGGCATTATCCGAAGAATGGATGCATAAGTTTTTTTAGAGTGTTTTAGATGTCAATTTATACATATGATGTGCCTGATATTAAAGGTAGCTGTTGTTATAAGGCAGTGAATAGCGCCATTCAAAATACACCGTTTAAATATTGCGCTTATGAAATAGATGTGCTGAGCAAAAAACTAACTATTGATTTAAAGGGTGATGAAGCGTTTGAGCATATTAAACCAGAAGAGATAAACGACCTGGTGATTTCTGCATTAGATGCAGTGGGCTTTCGAGGGATCTCCTCAAGCAATGTGATTAAAAAAACACGGCGTTTCTCACATGCTTTTTTAGGTGGTACCGGTCTTTTTTTAGGGTTTTCTTTGTTATTTTTATCGGTATTATTTCCTACACTGCCTTTTGCTTTAACCACTGCGCTATCACTGTTTAGTGCGGCGTTAACCGTCGGCTTAGGTTGGCCTTTTTATCGTCGTGCGTATCACGGATTTTGGCAGGGTATTTGGAGCATGGATACCTTGTTCTCAATGAGCACAGCCGTTATTTTAGGGGTATCGTTAGGCGCGTTATTTTTTCCAGCCTTACCCATGATGTTTGAAGCCGGTCTTTTGATTTTTGGGTTTCGCCATACAGGCATTGCACTGTCCGATGCGTTTAAAGCCAATTTACTGAGTATTCGTCGCTTTCAAGATGATGTGCCTCAGTATGTGACACGTGAAAAAGGTGATAAAGCTGAAACGGTTTCGCTTAAGATGATTGGCCCGGGCAACCAACTCTGTTTATCCGTGGGTGATGTCCTGCCTGTTGATGGTGTGTTTACATCAGGCTCAGGCATGGTGTCTAGCTTATATCAAACAGGCTCTAATCAACACAGTCCCTTGGTTATTAATCAGCTTTATCCTGCAGGTACAAAACTTGTATCTATTATTTTCCCGCTTAAATTTCGAGCGAGAGCGAGTGCAAACGATTCGTTTTTAGCACGAGAAGACCGGGCCATTTTACAGTCAAGATTAAATCGGGCATTAGAAAAAAAACCACCTAAAGCAAACAGTGTTGACTATTGGCTGCAATTTTTTGTACCAGCAGTTGCAGCCGTTGCAGCATGCTCAGGAATAATCACAGGGCTTTACTTTGGTTCCTGGGTGCTTGCAGTTCAAACCGCAGTGTCTGTTTTAGTCGCTGCGTGCCCATGTACTCTGGGATTAATTGCGCCACTAGTGAGGCATATAGGGCTTAAGAAGGCGAATAAAGCAGGGTTTGCTTTTCGAGAGCCTGAGCACCTTGACGTATTAGATACGATTGATGCGGTTATGCTTGATTTGAACGGCACTATGACCTTGGGCGAGGCTTGCGTATTGCATCCAGAAGCGAAGCCGGATTTATTGGCCTTGATGGCTCACCTTGAAATGGATGAAGAGCATTGGGTTGCAAGCGCAATTAAAAAGGCGGCCCATGGCTTGCCTTTTAGAGGTGGTGCCTGCGAGCGTTTGAGCTCAGTGCATAATGGTCATCATGTGCAGTTTGACGGTAAAGAGTATGTGCTCGGCAATCGTTTGATGATGCAAAAATTAGGAATTACTAACCATGCGCTTGATGTTCAATTAGGTGCTATCGGCGAGCATGTGGTGTATTTGGCAGAAGATAATCAGCTGATTGGGCATCTTATTTTAGAAGATAAAATGCGCGATGGGGCGGAACAAGTTGTGCGTGAGTTACAAGCATCAGGCAAAAAAGTGTTCTTATGTACGGGCTCAGATAAAGCCACAGCGCATCGCTATGCAACCGCGTTTAAAATACCACTTGACCATGTGTTCGCCGATTGTACTGTCGACGGCGATAATTCAAAGCAAGCGCATCTTGAGGCGCTTGAAAAGCAAGGGTATCGTGTTGCGTTTGGAGGCGATGCGGGTAATGATGCACGAGTGATTGCCTGTAGTAAATTTGGCTTTGTTGTTGAACACGACGGAGGGCATGTTGGAACACAGCAAGGCGCCTCTGCTGTGCTAAAAACCAAGTCTCTTTTGCCTTTACTTCAGTTATTTCATATTGCACGAAACACAACTTCAAATATTAATCAAAATGTACGGTTTAGTTTTGCTTATAACCTCATGGCAGTTTTGGCGCCTACGACGCTATTATTTGGTTTAGGGCTCGTTTTAAATCCAGCAGTAGGAGCAGCCTTAATGATAGTGCAAACGCTTTGTATTTTTGCAAATGTATATCGATTTGATAAAAAAGAAACAGCATGCATTCCAACATCTAAATCAAGTGTTGATTTAGATGTTGGATTAGAGGCTTTGTTAGGTAATAACTATAGTAAGCAATATACTTTAAGCCCTCAAAGCTTTGTGCCTAAAGCGATAGTAGATAGCAATGCATTACTGAGTCAAGATATCAGTGCTGCGCATGTTGCATCGCCTTAATGTTTATATTTATTTTTAATTTGAAAAACACCTCTGGCCCTGATAAATCTTGATGAGTCTAGCTTGCTACACAGCTTGTTTCAAACGAGATGTTTTTCGCATTATGGATTGCATCGGGTTTACTGACGCGAATGGTCATGGCTTGATGCTCGAACGTTTTTTGAATGGATTTGAGCACTTGATGGGCCACGGTTTCAATTAAATTAAACGCATTTGATTCAACAAATTCAGTCACATGTTGGCAGAGCGCATCATAATCAATTGTGTTTTTAAGTGTATCTTTTGTTTGGCTTAAGTCTTTTGGAAGCTCAATATCAAGCAGTAAGACTTGTTTAATTGTTTTTTCCCAAGCATGCACGCCAATGTGGGTTTCAATGCGTAAACCTTCAATGCGTAAGTAATCCATATATTTTGGCCTCTGATTTGAATTGCTGTAACATAGCGATTCTTTTGACAGAAGTAAATCATCTGAGGTGTTTTGTGATGACTGATGTATCGAGCGCATTGTTTTTGCGCGCGCTAAGACGCGAACCTATTGAACGAACGCCGGTGTGGGTGATGCGACAAGCAGGGCGTTATTTGCCTGAGTATCTTGCTGTTCGAAAAGAAGCAGGCGATTTTATGACGCTCTGCAGAACACCAAAGCTTGCGTGTGAAGTGACGTTGCAGCCACTCAGACGATTTGATTTGGATGCAGCTATTTTATTTTCTGATATTTTAACCATTCCTGATGCCATGGGGCTTGGGTTGTCGTTTAAAGAAGGAGAGGGGCCACAATTAGCACGTCCTATTCGATGTGCTGCGGATATTGACGCGCTCCGTGTGCCAAAAGCATCAGATGACTTAGCCTATGTGATGGAAGCTGCCACTTTAATTCGTGATGAAATGCCAAAAGACCTGCCGTTGATAGGCTTTTCAGGCAGCCCATGGACTTTGGCATGTTATATGATAGAAGGAAGCGGTAGTCGGACGTTTAAACAAGTCTTAACGTTCTTGTATGAGCACCCTGAAGCCATGCATGCGTTACTTGAAAAACTAACAGAGGCTGTGATTGATTATTTAAGTCAGCAGGTTCAAGCCGGTGTGAATGCCTTGATGATATTTGATACCTGGGGCGGCATTTTAACAACGCCATTTTTCCAAGCATTTTCGTGTGATTACTTAAAGATAATTACCACGCGACTTAAAGCACTTTATCCTGATATGCCGGTGATCTTGTTTACCAAAGGCGGTGGACAGTGGTTAAGTACACTGGCTGATACCGGGTGTGATGGTTTGGGGGTGGATTGGACCTGTGATTTGGGTCGTGCTCGCATGGAAGTCGGTGCACGTGTTGCTCTGCAAGGTAATTTAGACCCTACCGTGCTACTAACTTCTCCTGAGTCCATTCGAAGCGAGGTCGCGCGTGTATTGTCGGCATTTGGAGCTGGTTCAGGGCATATATTTAATTTAGGGCATGGTATTACACCTGATGTGCCACCTGAGAATTTGAGGGTGATGATTGAAGCTGTTCGAGAGTTAAGTGCTGTGCAGCATGCGTGATTAGCGTTTGTTAAGTAACGACCATCCTAATTTTTGCGTGTTCGGGTGGTCGTTCAGTGAGTCTATAAGTAACCCAAGCTGTTTTATGCGGTTGTAGGGTTTGCAGACTCTGCTTCTATTTCTACTATCTGCAGGAATTTCTCTTGCTGAAACTTTTCCCATTGCTTCTGCAGTAGAGAATAGGTTGTATCCTGCTAAAGCTGTAGAGCCTGCGATGGACGAGAGCCCTATATCTACACCTAAATATTCAATCATAGATATACCGGCTCCAAACAGAGTACTTGCCGCTCCGGCTGCATATGGCACTGTTAAAAAAGTAGTTTGAGCACTTTCAAACAAGCCAGAGCAAAAAAAGAAAAGAATGTTGTATCAAGCTTATCAAAGCGCATGGTTAGCCTTTTATTTTCTTTAATGGCACCAAAAAAGCGCTCTATTGCGGAGCGTGTTTTATAATAAGGTTTTAATGCGTCCGGAAGGCCTGGAATAATCGCATTTTTTCGGCGTGGGATAACAGGCTTTTTTCCAGCCGCTCGAATTATAGTCGATTAAATTTTAAATGATCGATTGGAAGGCATAATCAACTGCTTCCGCCAAACTCCCGCACCCTCCAATAATTTTTTTAATTTTAGTTTTCAAATTTGCCCAGAATTTTTCAATTGGATTTAGGTCTGGCG
>JAHZKG010000085.1 GCA_022600515.1 Gammaproteobacteria bacterium | reverse complement strand
TAAAAAGAATCCAATCCTACAGCGACCTGAGCGTGAATCCCCAATGAGGAAGAAACGATCTGATTTACGTTCATATAATTTTCTTAAACGAATCAAAAAGATGGTTTTCTAAACAAAGGATCCTTAACTTAATGGCAGTGGGCATGGGGGGGGGGAGTGTGTTTGAGCGGATTTAAATGGTTTTTCGTACAAAAAGTTCAAATCAGTAGAAGGCGTTGTGGATTTTATATTCTCTGAAGTAATATCTGTAGGTTCGGGTGTGGATTTTTTGGTGCGATCCATGATGTTTTTATTCTTATTGGCTTAGTCGCTATTAATAGGGGGTCATATTAAATGGTGTTGTAGGTGAAGGCGAGGATGAAGGTTTAGGTGGTGGGATTTCTTGTTGTTTTTTTAACGATGCTTTTAAAACAAGATCGGCCAACTTCCCGGGTTGTGAGAGTAGCTCTAAGAGGTTGTTTTCTTGATTGGCAAGCGGGGTTTGCGTTATGAGCGCACCCATTCCCGGTCCTTTTCTACGCAGTGAGTCATAGGTTATTTGGTTTGCTGCTAAATTATTTTCACCTGCTTTAGGTTGGTGTTCTTCAGGAAGGTATTTGACGTCGCCCCGGCGTCGTGTGGCTGCGACATTTTCTGGCGTATATAGTTTTCTTTCTTCATCGAGTACTCTTGAAATAGGGGTTCTTTGTTGCGAAGAAGTTTTTCCTGATGCTTCTTGAAGCAGTAGTTTGTAACTTCTGGTAAGGCTCGCGTGTACTCGAGCTTCAGGTGTTTCGTATGTTGCTTGTTCTTTTTGTTTTGCCTGTGGTGCTGGCGTTGGTGTTTTTTGTAATTGTCTGAGTGCTTGATTCATAATAATGCACTGCTGAGAGATAACACGAAGGTCTTGATGTAATCGGGTTGTTTGATGAATTAAATCGTTTTGCCTGCTGGTATGGTGCTCTTCTTCAGCTTTAATTGCGCTGTGAACGGTTTTCCCAAGTGTTAGTTTCAGCTCTTTGGCTGCTTGTTGTGCGGTATGCCGCTCTTCGGGTGTGAGCGCATTAAATTGAGCTGTTTTCGGGATAAGATAGTAGGTTTTTTCAGGGCCACTACCTTCAGAAACCAGGCGATGCTCTTTTGTTATGAGGCGTTTTAAGGCAGGTGAATTTAATGATTCAAGGTGTTGTTCTTCTTCGGGCGAAAGGTCTAATAAGCGCTCGATATCATCGAGTACTTCATGTAATAAGGCTTTGCGTATGTTGTGTTGTTCTATGATTTCGTCTAAAGCATCCCATGCGAATTGAACCCTATCGAGTGATTCTGATTGTGTTCCAATGGTTTCGTGGAGCGCGTTTAGGCTGGCTTGGTAGGCTTCTATTGAAAGTGCCGTTTGCTGCTTTTGGTTGACTGCTGTGGTCGCCGGTGTTTTATGTGATTTTTTTTCAACTTGTTCTTCTTGTAAAATAGCATTGAGGTGTTGATGCTCTTCTTTTTCTTCTTGATAAGCAAGCGCTAAAATAAGCATAATTAATGCGTGTTCACGCTGTTTTTCTTGTACTGCTTCAAGGCTTTGTTCTCGGAGGGACTGGAGTTCGTCAAGTTTTCTAATGAGCAGGCTTTTAAGGGCTTTACCACCAGCTGATCTTAAAAAATTAACCAAAGCCAATGGGTCTTTTATACCGTATCGGCCTGCGAGTTGGTTCGCAAGCAAAGGTGATTTTGAAGTTAGGTCGTCTTTGATGGCTTTTTGAAGCATATAGGCTTTATTTTCATAGGATTTAACATCATGTGTTTTTTTTGTATACCAGTCTTCTATGTGTTTGTGTTGTTTTCTAGCTGTTTTTTTTGACATGAAATTAAAGTCCTTAGGTATAAATTTCTGGTACACTGCATACTCAATGTCATAATAAGCTATTATACCGCAATACACCGGATTTTAAAACCGCATTTTGATGTTTATTTAGGCTAACTTTGTATATTATTGAATTTATTGATAGAATACAGACCTATTTTTGTAAGGAATTTGTTTTACCATGGTAAGTACTTGTGGTTATATCGCACTGGTTGGGCGACCGAATGTCGGAAAATCAACGTTATTGAATCGTATTTTAAAAGAAAAGTTAAGTATTACGTCACGTAAACCGCAAACAACAAGGCATATTATTCGGGGCATTTTAACCGAAGGTGAAAGCCAAATGATATATGTTGATACACCCGGAATACATCAAGGTGGAAAACAACATATGCATCGCTTGATGAACCAATCAGCTGAAGCAACATTATATGATGTGGATGTGATTGTATTTGTTTTAGAAGGGACCCATTTTACAGAAGACGATGAGCGTGTATTAAATTGTATTAAAAAAACAGATGCGCCTTGTATTTTAGTGCTGAACAAAGTGGACCAAGTAGAAGATAAAAATACATTATTACCTGCGTTGAGTACATTAAGTCAAAAGCATGATTTTTTAAATATAATACCTTTGTCAGCTAAAACAGGGGTTGGTGTGGATGATTTACAAGCGCTTTTAAAACCTTTAATGCCAGAAGCCCCGCATTTATTTGAAGCAGATCAATTCACCGATCGCTCTCAGCGTTTTTTATGTGCTGAGCTGCTACGTGAAAAGATTTTTCGTTTTACAGGACAAGAGCTTCCTTATTCAACGACCGTTGATATTGAGTCGTATGAAGAAACAGAAAAGCTTGTTAAAATTCAGGCGCTTATTTTAGTGGAGAGAGATAATCATAAGCGTATGATTATTGGTGAGCGGGGCAGTCGATTAAAAACAATTGCGAGCCAGGCACGTCTTGATATGGAGCGTTTGCTCGGACAGCCTGTGTTTTTACAATGCTGGTGTAAAGTGAAATCAGGATGGTCGGATGATGCAAGGATACTCAAGCAATTAGGTTATGAAAACTGACGAATTATCAGCATGGTTATTACATCAGAAGCCAGCTAAAGAAAGTACAACACAGGTGTTTTTTTTAACACGAGAACGTGGCATGGTGCGCGCATTTTGTGCCGGTGGCCGCGGTTCTAAAAAACGCGCGATCCTTCAGCCTTTTACCCCACTTTGGCTTACTTTAAATGAGCGTCATTATGGCGCCTATGTAAAACAAGTCGAGATTTCAGCGGCACCTCAGTTACTTGTGGGTGAGGGGTTGTTGTCTGGATTATATCTAAATGAATTATTATATCGCGCCTTAAAGCCTGAGGTGTGTGATGCGCGTTTATTCGAAGCGTATGATGCAGCATTGAAAGCATTAAAAAACGCTTCTAACCGCATGCTGCTTGAGGTGGCATTGCGTCGGTTTGAGCTTATTTTAATTGAGCTCTCAGGATATCAAGTGTCTTATCAACATGAAGCACATACACATCAATTAATTATAGACGATGCGCGTTATCTTTTTTTGCCTGGCGAAGGCTTTGTATTAGATAACCATGGATTTTTAGGGGCACATATTTTAGCAATCGGTCAAGATATGTGGGATGACATTCAGATTTTAAAAACAGCAAAATTAATCATGCGGCGTGCCATCGATTCTTTATTGGATGGGGTTGTGATTCAAACACGTGCATTGTATCAAGTGTAAGGAGATAAAATAATGGGGCGAGACGTATTATTAGGGGTTAATATTGACCATGTTGCGACATTACGGCAAGCTCGTGGCACACGTTATCCTGATCCGCTAAAAGCAGCATTAGATGCAGAAGAAGCTGGGGCCGATGGCATTACCTTGCACTTAAGAGAAGACAGGCGGCATATTCAACTGCATGATGTCCGTCGTTTGAAAGCAGCACTTCAAACGCGGATGAATTTAGAGCTTGCAGTCACAGGCGCAATGATTGATTTTGCAGAAGAAGTACAACCAGAATATGTATGTTTAGTGCCGGAAAAACGTGAAGAACTGACCACTGAAGGCGGATTGGATGTGATAAAGCATCAGCTGGCTATTCGTGATGCTGTTGCGCGTTTAACGCGAGTGGGAACAGAAGTATCACTTTTTATTGACCCTGACAAAGCACACATTGAGGCGGCACATCAAACGGGGGCACGAGTTGTTGAGCTGCATACAGGGTGCTATGCTGATGCAGAGACACCAACACAAGTGGCAGAAGAGCTTATGCGATTAGAGCAAGCAGCCCTTGATGCAAGCGCGCTTGGTTTGGTGGTGAATGCAGGGCATGGATTGCATTATCATAATGTAAAGCCTATTGCACGTATTCCTGTGATTCATGAATTAAATATAGGCCACTCAATGATGGCACACGCACTATTTGTAGGGTTAAAAACGGCAGTTAAGGAGATGAAGCAATTAATCCAGGAAGGAAGTCATGAGGCCTACAACAAATAGTTTGGTTATTCGTCTAACAGGCGATTCAGGTGATGGCGTACAGCTAATTGGTGAGCAGCTAACCATTACAGCAGCGTTAGCCGGTCGAGAGGTGCGCACCTTACCTGACTTTCCTGCAGAAATTAGAGCGCCCGCAGGGACTGTTGCAGGGGTTTCAGGGTTTCAATTAGCCATGTCATCTGAGGCTATTTTTACAGCAGGTGAAGAGCTTGATGTGTTGGTTGCTTTAAACCCTGCAGCACTAAAAAAAGCACTGCCTTATTTAAAATTGGGCGGCTTGCTGATTTTAAATAAGGACAGTATGACCGCCAAAGACTTTGCTAAAGCAGGGGGCAGTTTAGATGATTTAGAGGCGATTAATACACTGTATCAAGTGCTTTCAGTGCCCTTGGTATCAGAAACGCTTGCAGCACTTAAAGATTTAAACTTAACGACATCAGAAACAAAAAAAGCAAAAAACTGTTATGTACTCGGTGTGGTGTTGTGGTTGTTTGAATTTGAAACATCAGAAGCACTTGCTTTTTTAGAAAAGAAATTTCAGAAAAATCCCGTTATTTTAGAAGGCAATAAACGCGCTTTATTGGCAGGATATAATTACGCCATGACGTTAGAGCTTGCGCGTCAGACCTTTCAAATGGACGCTGTAGCACGCCCGCCCGGTGAATATCGTCAGGTGACGGGGGTGGATGCCGTGGGGCTTGCCATTGCAACGCTTGCAACGGGAACGGAAACGCCTGTTTTGGTGTCGGGCTATCCTATTACACCTGCATCAGGTATTTTACACGCTTGTGCAGGGCTTGAAGCATACGGTGTTGAGTTATTTCAAGCAGAAGATGAAATTGCAGCCATTGGCGCATGTGTCGGGGCTGCTTTTGGCGGTTGTTTGGCTTTAACCTGCACGTCAGGGCCTGGGCTTGATTTAAAATCTGAAATGCTCGGTTTGGCTGTTGTAACTGAGTTGCCTTTGGTGGTGCTTGATGTGCAGCGCGCAGGTACCTCAACCGGTTTGCCAACCAAAACAGGGCAAAGTGATTTACAGCAAGCCCTGTATGGACGGCATGGGGAAGCACCTTTACCGGTGCTGGCTGCGAGTACACCATCTGATTGCTTTAAGACTGTGATTGAAGCATTTGCTTTGGCGGTTAAATATATGACCCCTGTGCTCGTATTACTGGATGCTTATTTAGCGAATGCAGCAGAGCCTTGGCTTATCCCAAACCCAGAAGATATCGCATTGCCTGAAATAAAATTTAATCGCACAGAGCAGCCGTTTACACGAGATGATAACTTAAGTCGCAGTTGGAATATTCCAGGATATAAACACTTTATTCATCAATTAGGTGGGCTTGAAAAGTCAGGAGCGTCAGGCAATATTAGTTACGAGCCAGATAATCATGAAGCAATGGTTGCATTACGCGCAGAAAAAATTGAGAAAATCAGCAGTGATTATCCAGAGCTTATGATTGAAGGTAACCCAAAGGCATCGACGCTTTTGGTGAGCTGGGGAAGTACTTACGGCAGCATTAAAGCGGCATTGGCTGAGTGCAAAACAGGGGATGTAGCGCATGTGCATTTAAGGCATATATCGCCTTTGCCTGCTGATTTAGAAGATATATTAAAGCGTTTTCAGCATGTACTGGTTGCGGAGTTAAATAGAGGGCAGCTCTGTGCTCTGTTGCGGGAAAAATATTTAATTAATGCGCGTTTGATAGGCCAGTGTAATGGCCAGCCGTTTTCAACGAGCACCTTGGTTTCAGCGATTCAAGCGGACATAAAACATGATAAAAAACACGCTCACGCGGAGTGATTTTTCTAATTCAAACGAAGTACGTTGGTGCCCTGGTTGCGGTGACTATGCTATTTTAGCTGCTTTTCAGCGTATTTTGCCTGAGCTTGGCTTGCCCCCTGAAAAGCATGTATTTGTTTCAGGCATTGGGTGTGCTGGGCGTTTACCTTATTATATGAATGCGTATGGATTTCATACGTTACATGGACGTGCCACAGCCATTGCAACCGGTTTAAAAGCCTTGCGAGATGATGTATGTGTCTGGGTGATTACAGGCGATGGAGATGCCTTAAGCATCGGCACGAATCACTTGGTGCATGCCTTTAGACGTAATCTTAATGTGAATATTGTTCTCGTGAATAATCAAGTGTATGGATTAACCAAGGGACAATTTTCTCCTACATCGCCTAAGGGGAAAGTCACCAAGACATCGCCCCATGGCGTTCAGTCTGAAGCCATTAATCCGCTCGCACTGGCATTAGGGTCTAACGCGAGTTTTGTGGCGCGTGCGGTTGATAAAGATCCAAAGCATTTAGGCAATATGTTGAAAGCAGCGTATGCACATCAAGGCACCTCGTTTGTTGAGGTCTATCAAGATTGCCATATATTTAATCAAGGTGCTTTTGATG
Organism: Gammaproteobacteria bacterium; assembly: GCA_022600515.1. Lineage (GTDB taxonomy): Bacteria > Pseudomonadota > Gammaproteobacteria > Legionellales > Legionellaceae > JAALKW01. The sequence continues at coordinate 1,170 of JAHZKG010000085.1, read as the reverse complement.
CATTTTCAACAAAAACCAACCGTGAAGAGAATACGATTTATCTTGAGCCAGGATGTGATGTAAAGCGTTTAAAATTAAATGCTGAAACGCATAACCCTGCTGATTTTATGCAAGCCATGCAACTCGCAAATCTAACGTTTCCAGAGCACCCAGTACCACTCGGTGTGTATTATCAAAAAGAACGGGATGTATTTACACTGAAGCCAAAAGCCAATAAAAAAAGGGCTGATTTATCAGCCCTTTATCGTGCCAAAGCGAGTTGGCAGGTGTTGGGTTAGTCTCGGCCTGATAGTGCACCTAAAATATTGAGCAAGCTCAAGAATAGGTTATACAGTGAAACAAAGAGAGAGACTGTTGCAACAATATAGTTTCTTTCTCCGCCATGAATAATTGCACTGGTTTGAAATAAAATTAAGCCAGATGAAATTAAAACAAAAGCAGCTGATACTAAAAGTTGGATGGCTGGCATTTGAAAAATAAAGCCTGCAATCATACCCAGCATTGCGACCATTACAGCGACAAACAAAAAGCCACCTAGGTAGCTAAAGTCTTTGCGTGTGGTCAATGTATATCCGGACAGTGCTAAGAAAATAAGCCCTGTACCGCCAAGCGCTGTGCCAATGAGCTGCGGCCCATTAGAAAACGTGCTGATATAAGCATTTAAAATAGGGCCAATAGAAAATCCCATAAATCCTGTAAAGGCAAAGACACTCACAATACCCCAAGGACTGTTTTTAAGTGCGTGGGTTAAAAAAATCAAGCCATAAGCACCGGCAATAAAAAAGAGGGGGTGTACAGGCGCAGCATGAGCAGCAAACGATAAATAAGCCATCAGTGCGCTGAACATAAACGACATGCTTAATAAAAGATAGGTGTTTCGTAGTACTTTATTGGTTGCTAACACAGACTGGTTTTGTCGTGTTAGTGTTGCTGTGTTGCGTTTGTTTATCATGATATAAACTCCGGTGCGTGTAAGGTTTAATCTAGCCTATAAGATATAGGGGATGCGCTCGTTTTTCAAGTTTTATACTAGTACATCGTTTCAGTGATTTGGTCCTATTTAACGAGATGTGCTAACCTTCCGCGTTCTTGAAGCGCACAGGAAGGAAGCACACATGGAAAAGTGTATCGTAAAACTCAGCAAAGAAGAACGATTTGAGTTATTAGATT
>JAHZKG010000084.1 GCA_022600515.1 Gammaproteobacteria bacterium | reverse complement strand
TGCTGGCCGGCCAGGTCGTTTATAGTGTCTTGTGATTTCAGGTAATAATGATTGATTAAAATGCTCTTCATTTATAGGGTACAAACACACATCCACTTCTCTGTCCTTAGATAAGCTGAAAAAACAGGAGTTTACTTCAAGGCCGGCCCTTTGTTAACATTGCCATAGTCATTTGATTTTTAAATGACTTGTTCCCAGTGCCTACCTAACGCGACTTGTTCGCGTTATCCAGTTGATTGACTCATGTTGACTGGATCCCGTGGACAAGCCACGACACGTAGGGATTATCTTATGGTTCACTTAAAAATCAAATCACTATATCGCTACGCTTTGTATGGATTTTCGAACTTCTGTTTTAGCTAACTGCTGGGTTTATTCAATGGCATTGGTAGGTAGTGCATCCAGCGAGCCCTTCATTAAGGCGTCTCGAATTTTTATTTGTTGTGATACGGGGTCAAGTCTGTTTACTATCTTCCAAAACGTCATTAAACTACGTTATCCTAACTGTTCTCTTAAGGTGAAAAATGGCAAGGCCACATCGAGTGCTTAGTACGCGTGACTTAATCGATTGCCAGCCGCGTTTGAAAAATGGAAATCCTCCCCATAAGACAACAGGGATTGCAAAAAAAGTTGGATGTAACTTGAAGTATGAGGCAAGACAAGCTGCTTTGATCCCATACGTAAAATAAGTATAGGTAAGCCTAGAATAAAACTAATCCACAAGCGGTGTTTAAAATCGGTTCGCTCTGAGCTTTCTACTGCCTTATCTAATATAATATCAGGCTCTAGAGCCATACCACAAATAGAACAATCACCAGGACTTCTTGGCGAATGCTGGCGTGCATAGGGCAAATATATATCATATCAATGTCGCGTTTTATCGATATAATCTTGATGCGCACGATAAGTTCGTAAAAGCCGCCTTAAATAATCAACTTGCTCATACTGCTCCTGGCGTACACTTAACATATTTTCTTCTTCAGCAACATGTTGAAGCTCAATATCATTGAGCCAATTATCGAGCGTTTTTATTTTATTATTTAACGATAGACTCCGATCGTTTGCAACATCAGTAGGCGTATTATAAAAATTAAGGGGATTGGCTATCTTCTTGTCTGATATGCTCATGACGATCTCCTGTTTGATAAACATCATATCCTCTTACGTTAAGCTTAGCCTACTTTAGGGGAGGAGAACACAAGCGACTAAGGCAAAAAAAATCAATGGGATCAGGTACGAAGGGCACTTACTTAAGGATAATTCCATTTTTTGATTAAATAATGCACGGTACAAGCTAACTTTATACCCTGTCGTTGCGAACCCGAGCATAGCGAGTGGTGTGGCAATTCAGTGGCTTTTATCTTGATATTTAGCTCGCAGCGACCGGCTTACTTCTCAAGTAAGTACCATTCGGGTCAGGTATAGCATCCCCCACTAAGACATAGACCCTAGAGCCTACGCCACCCAGATCGAGGGGTGGTCCAGTCATGTTACGCTTTACAGATTACTGGATGGCCCGAATAAATCGGGCCAAGTAGGCGGAGGGGGCGTCTATTTATTTAATTAAGCATCATCTGTATCAATAAAGCTTTTTAATTTTTCTGAGCGTGAAGGGTGCCGTAGTTTTCGAAGTGCTTTGGCTTCAATTTGACGAATCCGCTCACGCGTTACATCAAATTGTTTACCCACTTCTTCAAGCGTATGGTCTGTATTCATTTCAATACCAAAACGCATACGTAATACTTTCGCTTCACGTGGTGTGAGTGTTTCCAAAATTTCAAGCGTTGCTTCTCGTAAGCCTTCAGTTGTTGCAGAGTCAATTGGAGAAGACATATTGTCATCATGAATAAAGTCACCTAAACGTGATTCATCATCATCACCTACGGGTGTTTCCATTGAAATAGGCTCTTTGGCTATTTTCAATACTTTTCGGATTTTATCTTCACTGAGCTCCATTTTTACAGCTAATTCTTCAGGCGTCGCTTCTCGCCCTGTTTCTTGTAGAATTTGCCGAGAAATACGGTTTAATTTATTAATGGTTTCAATCATATGTACAGGAATACGAATGGTTCGCGCCTGATCAGCAATAGAACGTGTGATTGCTTGACGGATCCACCATGTTGCATAGGTTGAAAATTTATACCCTCGACGGTATTCAAATTTATCAACTGCTTTCATCAAGCCGATATTACCTTCTTGAATTAAATCAAGAAATTGTAACCCTCTGTTGGTATATTTTTTAGCAATCGAAATGACAAGCCTTAAATTGGCTTCAACCATTTCTTTTTTTGCTCGACGTGCTTTTGCTTCGCCTAAAGACATTTTGCGATTAATGTCTTTGGTTTCAATAATCGTTAAGCCTGAAAGGGTTTCAAGTTCAACCAATTTTCGCTGCAGTTGCTTAATTTCTACAGCAACATCTGCTATACGATCGGTATCTAGTTTTTTAGCTTGTTTTTCTAATAATGTATCAAGCCACTGCGTATTGGTTTCTTGGCCTGGGAATGTGTCAATAAATAATTTTCTTGGTATACGTGCTTTTTCAAGAGCAAGTCGCATAATATGACGCTCAAACTCACGCACATTATTACGTAATTGACGAAAATAACGCGTTAATTTATCAACTTGCTTTGAGTTTAATTTAAGCTTTAGAAATGACTCAGACATTAGCTCAATGCACTCTAACGTTCTTTTGTCTGTTCGGCCATGCTCGTTTAATGCCGCTTCCGCAGCATGAAAATACTCTCGAAGTTCATCAAAGTAAATTTTTGCTTGCTCAGGATTAGGGCCTGTATCAACCTCTTCTTCGTCCGCATCATTGTTTTCATTGGCATCAACAGATGCTGACGTTTCCTCTTCGGTATCATTGAGCATAGAGCCAATGGTTGAGGGTGGGGCCTCTTCTATGTCAGAAAAGCCACTGAGCAGATCATTTAGACGCATTTCCTCTGCTAACACACGGTCGTAATTGTTTAGAAGAATGCCAACAGTTTCGGGATATAAAGACAGCGCTTTTAAGACTTGAAGAATACCTTCTTCAATACGTTTAGCAATGCGAATTTCACCTTCACGGGTTAAGAGCTCTACAGTACCCATTTCGCGCATATACATACGAACAGGGTCGCTTGTACGGCCCGTTTCTTTAGCTACAGAGGCAAGTACAGCTGCGGCTTCTTCAATATCTTCAGGTGCTTCTTCTGTATTTCCCAACAAAAGCAATTCATCTGAACTGGGTGGACGTTCAAATACTTTAATATTCATGCCTTCAAGCATTGTGATAATGACATCGAAATGCTCAGTATCAACAATATTAGGCATCAAATCATTGATTTGAAGATATGTAAGGTAAGATTGCTCTTTACCTAAACTGATTACTTTCGCTATCTGAGAGCGTTGTTGTTCTTGATCGTTAGCTGACATATGTATTCGGTCTAATCACGTTAAATTATCACTAAAAATTGGTTTGATTATAAACTGCCTTTAACCAAGATACCAGGGGAATCGTATATGTTGTTTTTTAAAGAGGCTTCCATGCGGAGCTTACGCGATCAAGGTGGTTTTCATCTTGCCAGCACGTTATTTTTTGATACGATGCTGACGTTAGATTTTGTCTAACAGCTGAGGCTTGTTCATAGCCATGTTCAAGCAACAAAAGTCCGCCTGGCCTTAAGTAATTCATGCTGCTTTGAATTAATATATTTAAATCCTCTAATCCATTTTTTCCACTCAATAAAGCCGTTTTAGGCTCAAACCGCAAATCACCTTGATGTTGATGCGGATCATCAACTGCAAGATAAGGTGGATTTGAAATAATTAAATCAAATTGTGTGTTATCTAGTTTTTCAAACCAATTAGAATGCAGGATCTTAATATTGCTTAAATGATGGCGTGTTATATTTTTTTCAGCAATGTGTAAAGCGGCCTTGCTTTGGTCTAAAGCAAGAAAGTTCCAATGCGGTTTTTCTGTTGCAAGTGCAATTGATATAGCGCCTGTCCCTGTGCCTAATTCAAGAACAGAACACGCATTACGATCAGAAAATAATTCAAGAGAAAGCTCAACAAGCCGCTCTGTTTCAGGTCGAGGAATTAAAGTATCGGATGTGACATAAAATAATAACGACCAAAATTCACGCTCTCCTAATAAATAAGCAATAGGTGTGCCTTCTAGACGTTTAGATACAAGCTGATCAAGTGCTATTAATATTTCAGATGATAAGCTATCTTCTCCATGGGCATATAAAAAAGAACGGGGCTTATTTAAAGCATGCATTAATAAAATTTCGGCATCTAACTGGGGCGTTTCTGTTGCGTTTTCAAGACGAATTGCTATCTCTCGACGCAATGTTTTAATATTTAAGTGATTAATCATTTTGTCCAAGGGTTGCCAGCAAGTCGGCTTGATGCTCTTGTTTTAATGGGTTGATGATCAAGGTCAAATCGCCTGCTAGTACATCGTTTAGCTGATATAAGGTGAGATTAATACGGTGATCGGTTAAACGTCCTTGGGGATAATTATAGGTTCTAATGCGTTCGGATCGATCGCCGCTCCCAACCAATGAGCGACGTGCTTCAGCTTGCTCATTTTGCTGCTTACGTTGCTCCGAATCTAATAATTTAGCTTTTAATAAATTCATAGCGCGTGCGCGATTCTTATGTTGTGAGCGCTCATCTTGGCATTCAACCACAACACCCGTTGGTATATGGGTAATGCGTACAGCCGAATCAGTTTTATTAACATGCTGCCCACCAGCACCAGAAGAACGATAGGTGTCAATACGCAAATCATCTGGTTTAACGATTACTTCATGTATTTCATCAACTTCGGGCAAAATAGCAACAGTACAGGCTGATGTATGAACACGTCCTTGAGATTCTGTTTCTGGAACACGTTGCACACGGTGTGCACCTGATTCAAACTTCAGCTTTGAATAAACAGATGTCCCAATAATACGTGCAATAATTTCTTTAAAGCCACCATGTGGGCCATGATTTGTACTGATAATCTCAACTTGCCATCCTTCCGTTTCAGCATATCGTGTATACATTCTAAATAAATCACCTGCAAAGATAGCGGCTTCATCGCCTCCTGTTCCTGCACGTATTTCAAGATAAATATTACCTTCATCGTTTGGATCTTTCGGAATCAGATGCATTTGTAAGGTTTGATTTAATGCAGCAATTTGTTTTTTTATGATTAAATGCTCTTCTTTGGCGATGCTGATTAAATCAGCATCGCCTGAGTCAATTAGTTCACCGAGAGATATGAGTTCTTTTTCAGCATCGGCTAACTTTGTATAATCATTAGCTACAGGCTCAAGTTGTGCATATTCTTTGGACAGCGCTTTAAATTGCTCTGTATCCGCAATTACAGATTGCTCAGACAATAAATGCTCAATCTCTTCAAAGCGTTCGAGTAATTGTTCTAATTTTAATTTAAGTGATTTCTTCATTTGTTTCGACACACGATGCATTAATATTTAAAAGATAGTCTGTAAATTCCAATATATCCGAACGACCATCCGCTGCGGCCTGCCGCAAACCCACCGTCGTTGCATGTATGACTTTATTAAGAAGCTTCTCTGAAAACTCATGCATCACGGTTTGTTGGCATAGCCCTGAATCTATTTTTTTAGTGGCTTTTTGAAGCTCGAGTGCCGCTAAATGTTTCATATGCTCTCGATACCCACAAATATCTTTTTTTGCTGTGCGAATGCGATCCTCTGCTAAATATTCCTCTAGTGTAGGAGTAATTAAGGTTTCTGCATGTATGGCAGCAGTCTGTCGCTCATCTAATCCTTTTTTAATAGCAACATGTAAATCATCGATATTATACAAATGAGCATATGGAAGTTCAGCAACATCTGGAGCAATGTCGCGAGGAACCGCTAAGTCCAAGAAAAATACAGGCTTTTCTTGTGTGCGTGCCATGCTTTGTTCTACCATTTTTTTATCAATAAACGGTAGGGGGCAGGCAGTTGCTGAAATAACAACATCAGCTTTAGCAATGTGGTTCGGAATATCCGTAATTGATAGTGCGTTTGCATGCCATTTTAGCGCTAATTTATCCGCATTTTCTGACGTTCGACTCGCAATAGTAAACTGTCTTACGCCTTGTTGATACAAATATTTTGACACCAGGGCTGCTGTTTCACCTGAGCCAATAATTAAGACTTCAAGTGATTGATAATCTAAAGAAAACTGCCCAATCAAACGAACGGCGGCTGAGGCAACGGAAATGGGGTTATTTCCAATACCGCTTTGATTACGAATACGTTTACTCGCACTAAATACAAAAGGAAAAAGATGGCGGAGTTTTTTTTGAATCCCATGGGCTTCATCAGCGTCTCGAAACGCTTGTTTTAACTGACCTAAAATTTGTGGCTCACCCAGTATCATGGAGTCGAGTCCGATAGCAACACGAAGCAAGTGCTGAATTGCTTGAGTCTCTTGATGTTGGTAAACATGCGGCAAAAGTGAATCAAGAGAAATATGACTGATGTCAGAAAGCCAAGCAATTAATTTTTCTGGATGCGCTACTTCGCAATAGATTTCTATGCGGTTACATGTAAACAAAATAACCGCTTCGTCTATAAATGATTGTTGTAGTAAACGAGAGAGCAGTGGGTGCTCAGGCGTTGATAGCCGTGCTATTTTTTCGCGTACAATAAGCGGCGCTGTTTTATAATTAAGCCCCGAGGCAACAAACACCATAAGTTAAATCATATAGTTAATATAAAAATAGGCTTTAATTATAAACGATCGTGGTTTTAAATAAAACGTTTATTTATTTAACGCAACTTAGCACTAGAAAATAAAGCACTGGCTGATTTCGTGAGTTGACTAATAACTGATTTTTTAACAGGGGTACTTAAAACCAGGGTGTTAAAGCTACCAATTTCATCATATAAGTAATCATCGCTTGTTTTCAGGGCATCAATCAATCCTAAATCCAACGCTTCTTTAGCAAGCCAATGCTCGCCTGTTGAAACCGTATCTATATCAACCTGTTTGCGATAAGTAAAAATATGCTCTTGAAATGTTTTATGTACAGCCTCTAAATCTTCTTTAAATTTTTCCCGACCTTCTTTGGTGTTCTCTCCAAGTGCCGTCAATGTTCGTTTATATTTTCCAGCAGTTAATAACTCAATATCGATATTATTTTTCTTCAAGAACCGATGGAAATTAGGAAGTTGTGCTACCACGCCAATGGAGCCAATAATAGCAAAAGGAGCCGCCAGAATTTTATTGGCAACACAGGCCATTAGATAACCACCACTCGCAGCTATTTTATCAATACAAATGGTTAATGGAATTTTTTTATTCCGCAAACGAACCAATTGAGACGCAGCAAGCCCATAACCACTGACTTCACCTCCAGGGCTTTCAACCCGAACAATAACTTCATCTTTTGGCGTTGCGACCGAAAGAATCATTGAAATTTCATCTCGCAATTGATTCACTTGAGAGGCCCTGATATCACCTGCAAATGAAAGAACAAACCGTGAGGGTAAAGCTTCTGTTTCTTTTTTCTTGCTTTTCTTCTTAATTTTATCCGCTTTTTTCAATTTTTTATTTGCTTTATCTTGCGGTAATAATTTCTCGAGATGCTTTTTTTGAGCGGCATAAGCATCATTTAGTGAGTCGATTTGAGTGATAGATTTTGAACGACGTCCAAGTGATAAAACACCGGAAAAGAGCGCTAGAAAAGCAATCACGAATGTAAGTGTTTTCAACAAAAAAAGACCGTATTGAGCAAAAAAATTCATTTTAAGGTGTTTCCTTAATGATTAATAAAAGAGGATGGGGGGCGGACAATTCGATTTGGCTCGGCTGTGCTGGAAGAGGTAATGTTGTAAACTCAAAGCCTTCAAGCGCTGGTAGTAATTGATTAAAGGGAGAAAACGCGCCATGCATCAGAGCCTCCTTATCCGAATATGCAGACAATTGCTTTGGGGATGGCTTAGGATAAGGCTGTAAACTGCCAAGCCAAATGGGTTCTTGATGGTTCCGAAGATGATAATTTGAGCGCCAAAGGCTTAATATTAGTCCGGAATGATTTTTTTTAGGCTCATAGGTCATCACAAGTAACGGTTTTTTATTTAAATACAAGGGCGTTCTAAAAGGGTATTTAAGTTTGGCCGACGATTTTTTTGCATGAGATAAAAAACGAGACGCAAATGAATTTGAACGCTGCCTCCAGCCATCTTTCTCTAGTGCCTTTTGAAATATATCTAACGAACCTAAATATTGAATATTAAAAACCCCATTGGGATGACCAAAGCGATTCATTGTATAAATAGGCAATAAGGGCTCACGTTGATGCCACCATGCCTGACTGCTTAGTACATATTGCTCAGGATAAGGATAATGATTATGTAATATTGTTTTAAATTGAGCGCCAACAACCCATAAGCTTATCGCAATAAATGCCCCAAAAGACAAATAAAATGCACGCAGAGATGGGGGATGCTTTGGAATATGGCGACGATAAAATAACCAATGCAAAAGCGCTGAACTGACACCCATCGCATAACTCATTAATAGGCTGGTTGCCCAATGGTCACCAAGGTAAAGCAAAGAAAAACCATCTAAAATTAACAAGCAACTAAAGCTTAAACGAGCGGCATGAGCAAAACGCCTTAAAGAAGCATGTTTCATTTGAAACGCTATAAAACAAAACAAAGCAGTGGCAACAGCAAGCGATGTAGATGGAAATGAAAACGTACTTTGAAATAAAGGCGCATCATTCAATCTCAGTTCATTTAACCATACACCGAGTGCTTGAGTGAAACAAAAGGTCGCCCCCCCCAGACTCAGCCAGTAACGCAATAAGCGCCAATTACGCGTGTAAATTAAATTAACTGATAAAACACCCCATAAGATAGCCAACGAATAAGGATTCATAACGCAGGTGATGAATGCAAAAAACGAATCAAACAACTGTGTTCTTAAGCTTTGAAAAAAGAAATAAATGGGCAAATCAACCAGGTAGCCTAGCTCATCAATAAAAACAAACCATAAAACAATAGCCAGCATTGAGAAAATAGAACCGAGAGTAAGTAAAACAAACATGGCTGTTGTTGCATGATGCCCTTCATTTGCTGGTGTAAAACAATGTGTAACAGGGGAGAATAAATGATTATTTTCAAGCCACGACCATGCTTCATGTAACTCTGCACGCAAAAAATATCGAGCCTTAGACAATAACCACCGAATCAGTACGCTAATAAGCCACACCGAAACCAATGAGCATAAAATCAAAATAAATAAACGCGTTGCTCCTTCGGCTGATAGTTCCGTACTTGCTGCGCCCACTAGAATACCGGGTGTGACATAAACCAGAGACCACGCAATGCCTGACAGGATATTCGCAGATAAAAATGGCAGCTGCTTCATTTTCAACATGCCTGCGATCACAGGAATAATCGAGCGAAGCGGTCCGATGAAGCGCCCTAATAGAACACTTTTCCCACCATGCCGCTCAAAGTATTCTTCACCGTATTCAAGCCACTTTGGATAGCGTTTGAATGGCCACATCTCAGTAATGCGATCACTAAAAGTGTATCCTAGTGCATAACTAATAGAATCTCCCATAATGGCACCAAGGGCTGCAGCAACAAGGGTTAAATCAATTCGCATCACCCCTGATCCCGCTAAAATACCAATCGCTGTCATAACAACAGTGCCCGGGATAATACTGCCAATAACAGCAAGAGACTCAATAAACGCAACGAAAAAAGCAATGAACAATGCACCATCAGGATGAAGGTGAAGCCAAGCTGTCAACGGTTCAAAATAATCAGCAAAAAGTTGCATATGTATCCTGTTTAAATTGCTTGACAACGTATTGCGTTAGCATTATTTCAACTTGTTCTAAGCTAATATTAGGTATGTAATGTTTCAGCTGTGTCATTTCTAATGCTTCAAACCCACATGGATTAATATTTGAAAACGGCGTTAAATCCATTGCAATATTCAAAGCAATACCATGATAAGTACATCCTTTTCGAACACGTAGTCCGATAGATGCTATTTTTTTATTATTAATATAAACGCCAGGTGCTCCTGTTTTTATCATCGCAGGTATACTTAGCTCTCCAAGCAACTGAATCAGTATTTTTTCAAGAGAGCAAACCAGTGTACGAACACCTAATTTTCTTCGGTTTAAATTAATCAAAAAATAAGCAACAAGCTGCCCTGGGCCATGATACGTCACTTGACCGCCTCTATCACTTTGAACAATAGGAATGCTGCTTTTGTTTAAAATATGCTCAGGCTTTCCCGCTTGTCCTTGCGTATAAACCGGGGGATGCTGCAAAAACCAAACTTCATCAGGTGTGTTTTCATCACGAGTGTCTGTAAATTGCTTCATTGCCTCCCACGTTTTTTCGTAGGGCTCTATTCCAAGAGAACGAACAATTATCATTGTTAAAGCACCATCTTTGCATCCGGATGCTTACTTAATGCCTGATACAAAGCATCTAGTGCCGGTTGACTCACCGCGCGCACAGTAATCGTAAGGGATAAAAAATTTCCCGCTGCACTTTGTTTACGCTGAATCGCATCGTCTTTCAATTCAGGATGATGTTCACGTGCAATGGTCAAGATATCCTGTTCAAAATTATCGGTCACATCACCAATAATTTTAATAGGGAAATCAGAAGGAAATGTTACAAGGCTTGTATCGTCACGCATAAAAACCACCTAATTAGCTAAACCATTGTTTGAACTTTAGTGCAACTGAATCTTGTGCGCGAGAAAATAAACCCGCTTGTTCCACAGACTTTAATGCATTCAAAGGGCGTTTTGATAACACTTCACCGTTAAATGAAATCACAAGGTCACCTACTTTTTGTCCGTTTTCGATAGGGGCTAAAAGATATTTAGACGCTTCGGTCTTTATGGTTAAATACTGATACTGCCCTGCAGGAATAGTGACATATTGATCATATGTAACCCCAACCGGTAAGGTGCTATCAACCCCTTTGTAAAGCGGCAGTGCAGCTAATGGCTTGCCTGCCTCATATAGGCGATGGGTTTCAAAAAAACGAAAGCCGTAATTTAGTAATCGTTCACTGTCATCGGCACGCGAAGCATCTGTTGGTGAGCCTAAAACAATCGCAATTAAACGCATATTATTCTTTTTGGCTGAAGAAGCAAGGCAGTAACCTGCTTCGGCAGTATAACCTGTTTTAATCCCATCTACTGCTGCATCACGCCATAACAAACGATTTCGGTTGGGCTGCCTAATCTCGTTAAAGGTAAACCATTTTTGTTTATACCAGTGATAATACTCAGGAAACTCTGTTACAAGCGCACGTGCAAGAATCGCTAAGTCTTTTGCAGAAGTATATAAATCTTTGCGTGGTAGGCCTGTGCTATCTGTAAAATGGGACTGTGTCATACCTAAGTGTTTAGCCTCTTGGTTCATTAAGTCAGCAAAGCCTTGTTCACTTCCGCCCAAATGTTCAGACAAAGCAACACATGCATCGTTACCCGAGTCTACAATAATACCTTTTAATAAATCTTGAATAGCAACATCTTGGCCTGCTTTAACAAACATACGGGAGCCACCCGTTTTCCATGCGCCTTTACTAATATGAATTGTGTCTGTTAAATGTATTTGTTCGTTGTGTAATGCTTTTGAAACAACATATAGCGTCATCATTTTGGTTAGGCTTGCTGGCGGCAATCTTTTTTCACTGTTTTGTTCCGCTAAAATTTTACCACTGTTCGCATCAACCAAAAGATACGCTTTTGCGTTAAGTTTAGGTTGTGTTGGTATAATAGGAATGGATTTTTTCTGCGGCATGGGTTGAGCTAACCGCCCAGTGTTTGCATGAATCAAGTTAGGATATGCAATTACTGCTGCAAGCAGTAAAAATGAGGTTAAAGCATGCATGGTTTTGTTCATGAGGCGGCTCAACTTTTTATTAGATTCATAAAAGATTAAGCTATTTTAACATAGGATCTTTTCTCTCACCATGTCTTAATGAGCCATTTTATATAAAAACATATATCTATCACCAATCAAATTGCGAGTTCCTAAATGCTTTAAGCCTTGGGTGCAGCCCCTCTCCCTATGCGGTAAAACACGCTAGAATACTGAGTTTATGATAAAGAGGGGGCTGCCCTATAGTTCGAAAGAACGGCAGGGCCATGCATTGATTAGAGACTAAATAGGCTTTGATTTACTCCGACATCCAGACTTTCCTGCTCATGAAGCGACCGTATTCTATTTATATTTCTTAAGTGTCCACTAAAAGCCTTATCCACGTTTTCAGAGCAAGTTAAATGCCTTGTTTTGTTGTTTTTATCCGTGGCGTTCGCTCAATACATTCAAAAATAAAAGCATCCGCATCAATGGGGCTCACTTTTTTAAGTGCCGCCCTCAGAAAACATAAAACAGCGAAACTTGAATCTTGCCCAGATCTTTAGCCCACTGGTGCTCTATGAGCATGCAAAGCCATTTCAAACAAACTGGTCCGCTCGCCGTTCGTCATGATTTCTAAGTGCTTTAACTCAGCTAGGAACTCTTCTGGTGAGCAGAAGTGTTCCAGGTCACGTAAGAGCTCAAGGACTAGGCTGTCATTTCCAGTTGCGACAGCCGACGAGAGCACGCTGATGTTGTATTCTGCACGATCCAATAACAACACTTTTGAAGTGCCAACTAATATCTATCTCTTGCTGACAAAATACTTGAAAAAGTAAGCCCCTGAGATATTTAAAGCTATCTACACTGATCCTATCGTTTGTGGGTGATATGCGAATCAAATCATGAAGTATGTTATAGCCAGAATATGACTTTTCAAATAAAACGAAAGCATCTTCCTTAGATTGAATGCGTGAAAAATTGCGCTTAATACTCTGAGTCTCCCCGTGCTTTAGCCAAGCGAACATTGCAGTATGGATTGTTTTCCTGTCTAAAGTTTTCTCAAAAAAAATGGCATATTATTTTAACTATAACTCAATATGACCTTATACTTTACATGAAGAGCACATATAAACTAGATGGCGCAATAAAGGGGTGACAGGATTTCATAGCCACTCCTGTGCTTTATGCACAGGGCATAGCTAATCGAGGGTACTATTCAATACGGGATTCCGCGCATAAAGTGCGCGTTTAGATGCGTTTACCCTAAAATGTATAGTGCGATACTGAATAAAATTTAATTAGCTAGCAAGCTGGAAAAAAAAAGCTGTTTGATGTAAAAATAAAAAATGTTAAAAATAAATAAATCAAATCATCATGTACTTTATCTTTTTGATACTCTCGATTTTATACATAACAGGCTGCCAACACACAAAGCCCCCTATGAATACCGCGGCCACACAAGCCTCTGTCATGCAAGCCCCTAAGCTGCAATTAACCCAATCTCATGCTGATGGGGCGCCACCAGGTCCGAAGCCAACGCTGTTTCAAAAAGTAACCCCGATTAATGAACCGTTAAGTCATTATGGTAACCCTGGTTCTTATCGTGTGAAAGGCAAGTTATATGACGTTTTAACTTCATCCAAAGGCTACCAAAAACAAGGCACGGCTTCTTGGTATGGCACAAGATTTCACAAAGAACGCACTTCTAGTGGTGAAGAATACGACATGTATGCTTTAACTGCCGCACACAAAACGCTACCACTTCCAACCTATGTTCGCGTTAAAAACTTAGAAAATGGTCGTGAAACCATCGTAAAAGTCAACGACAGAGGGCCTTTCCATAAAGACCGGATTATTGATTTATCTTATGCAGCAGCTGCAAAAATTGGTTTACTGCCTAAGGGAACAGCACGAGTAGAAATAGAAGCGCTCACCTCAGCTCCTAAAGCTGAATATTATCTACAAGTTGGCGCATTCCAATCATCAGAGAAAGCAGGCGTGCTACGTGATAAATTAATCGCATTAAAATTTAAAGCAGACGTTAAGATAAACGAGCGTGATGCACGCTATGTTATTCACCTCGGGCCTTTTTCAGATAAACAACATGCCGAGTTATCTCAAAAGCGACTCAAACAGCAAGGTATTTCAGAAAGCTTTACATATCTTGAGTAAATCTAGCGTTTCGGATCCCTGCGTGTAATCCGTGCAGCAGGGGCCCCGACAATAACACGAGTCCCTTTCATACCAATACCAGGTAGGTCAATAAACTCTTCATTGAGCCAACGCGCATCTTCAATAAATATACGCACACAACCATGGCTCGCCCGATAGCCTGGTACAACCGAACTACCATGTAAAGCATACCCTCTGAAAAAATGCATGCAATAAGGCATTTCAGCGCCCCCATTATATCCATCAGCACGTCGAGGAAAAGCCGTTGAAACACAATCAACATCTTGCTTACGAATCACACGAAAAAATCCCGGTGGTGTTTTGCAAAAAGCATTATTAGCGCCGCACTTGCCGCTACCAGATGATAGTGGACCCCACCACACTAACTCACCTTGGTCATCATAAGCACCCCAAGCTAAATATTTTTGGTTAACATAAATTGTTTTTTCACCGATTGACTCAATATAGCGAGGAAAAGGAGATACATCATAAATAGTTAAATTTTCAATATGTCGTGGAATAGCAATAATCATACCTGGCCGCAGGCTAATATTCATACGATTAACCCGTCGAATAATATCCTCTTCTTCTGGATTAGGAAAAAGCGTTTCCCAACGATCGCCTGATTGTACTTTAATACAATTATAATCGGGAAGATGACAAAATTGCTCTCCATACCGCGGATCAGCCCAAGCACTTGAAGTAATAAAGAATAAAATTCCAAAACAGATAATGCTGGTTATTTTTTTCATCTGACACTCTTAAGCTCAACATGTGTATATAAACAATCGGCTGATTTTTAAAAAACTTAATGGCGGAAAAGATTTTTGTGGTACAATAGATAGCATATTGCACTACAAGGATAGCCCTAATATGAGCTGGCTTAAAAAATTACTCCCCTCAAAAGTTCACACTGAAACATCCCAAAAAAAAGGGGTTCCTGAAGGCGTTTGGGTTAAGTGTAAAGGCTGCCAAGCCTTGTTGTATCGTGAAGAACTCAAGCGAAATTTGTCAGTTTGTTTTAAATGCAATCACCACCATCGTATTTCAGCTCGCGAAAGGTTAGAGAAGTTTCTAGATAAAACAAATCAAGTTGAAATAGCTAAAACACTTGAGCCTATTGATAGATTAAAATTTCGTGACTCTAAAAAATACAAAGACAGAATCACACAAGCTCAAAAAGCAACAGGCGAAAAAGAAGCGATTATTGTTATGCAAGGCACTTTACAAGAAATGCCCGTCGTTACGTCTGCTTTTGAATTTTCTTTTATGGGCGGCTCTATGGGCGCCACCGTTGGTGAAAAATTTGTCCGCGGACTAAATGAAGCACGTAAACTGCGTTGCCCCTATATTTGCTTTACAGCAAGTGGCGGTGCGCGCATGCAAGAAGGGCTGTTTTCTTTGATGCAGATGGCAAAAACATCTGCGGCTCTTGCTCAATTTGCAAAGGAAAAATTACCTTTTATTGTGGTATTAACTGATCCAACCATGGGTGGTGTTTCTGCAAGCTTTGCAAGCCTTGGTGATATTATTATTGCCGAACCTAAGGCACTCATTGGTTTTGCAGGCCCGCGTGTTATTGAGCAAACCGTTAGACAAACGTTACCTGAAGGATTTCAAAAAAGTGAGTTTTTATTGAAGCACGGCCATATTGACCAAATTGTTGAACGTAATGCACTGCGTAATACAGTCGGGGAGTTTATCTCCAAATTCATGCATGAGCCTCGGCATGTATCAGCTGAATGATAATAATGTTCATCACTTTTCAGTGACTGACTGGCTCAATTATCTTGAGCATCGTCACACAAAAGAAATTCAACTGGGACTTTCTCGTGTAAAAAAAGTCGCTGAAGCGCTTAATCTATTACATTTTAATGCACCGGTGATAACGGTCGCCGGTACCAATGGCAAGGGCTCTACCATTGCAGCCCTTGAGGCTATATATACTTCGGCAGGATACCAAGTGGCTGTATATACCTCACCTCATTTATTATGCTTCAACGAGCGCATTCGCCTGAAAAAAACCAATATTTTAGATGCCGATTTAATCAACGCTTTTTTAGCTATTCATGCAATACCAGGCAGTAATAATCTAACCTATTTTGAAATGGTAACCCTTGCTGCACTTTGGTATTTTAAGCAAAATACACCCGATATTATCTTGCTTGAAGTCGGGATGGGAGGGCGCCTTGATGCAACCAATTGTATTGATGCCGATTTAGCGATTATCACAACCATTGACTTAGATCATGAAGCTTGGCTTGGAGCAACTCGCGCCAAAATTGCCACTGAAAAAGCCGGTATTTTTCGACCACATCAACACGCCGTATATGCTGACAGTACACCACCGCAAACATTACTAGATAAAGCCAGTGCACTTGAAATCAAGCTATTAATACTCCATCAAGCGTATGATTTTAAAGTAACAGATACATCCTTTATTTTTTCAACACCTGACGGATTTTATTTAAAATTATCACGTCCGTGCATTCATTCCAAAGCATTTGCATCAGCCATTATGGCGAGCTTAACACTACAACCGATTTTGCCTGTATCTAAATTAAATTATTTATCTGCAGCCAAACAGGTTACAATTTTAGGACGCCAACAATGGTTACCTACTAAAATACCTACACTGCTCGACGTTGCTCATAATCTTCAGGCAGTGAAACACTTAGCTGATTATCTAAAAACACACACCGTCCAAGGCCAAGTACATGCTGTTTTTTCAGGATTGCGAGATAAAACACTTTACGACTTAATGCAACCCATGCGAGCATACGTTCATACATGGTATTTAACGACTTTAAATCATGCACGCGGAGCCACTTCAAGTTTACTTAAAGCCGCTTATTATCGTGCAAAAAATGAACATCCCAAGATTGTGTTTGATGATCCAACCACAGCGTTTACTGCCGCAATTGATGCAGCAAAACCTGGCGATATAATTGTCGTATATGGCTCTTTTTTTCTGGTAAGCGCCATTATGCATGCTCATGTACATCAAGGAGAACAAAATGAACTTAGCAGTTAATGAACGAACAAAACACCGTATAACTGGGCTTGTTGTGATTATGGCCTTCGCCATTATTTTTGTGCCCGCCATGCTAAAAAAATCAAACCAACGCCTGGAAGAAAATATTCATGTATCAGTACAACTCCCCCCAAAGCCTACTACCCCTAAAGTGGCGTTAGCGACTGAGAAAACAGTTTTCGAGACAGTTAAAGTTGCACGCGTAACATTGCCTACCCCAATAAAACCAACCCTTGCATCTCAAATTGCACGTATAGAAAATCTCAAGCCCAAGGTTCCCTCCAACCCACCTGTCGTTAAAATATCTCAAAATAAAACCATCTTAAAAGGCTATGCGGTTCAACTGGCAGTTTTCAGCGTACAACACAATGCAGAAAAATTAGTTAAATCATTAAACACGCAGGGCTATAAAGCACGCTATCATACCTTAATGTCAAGTGAAGGCACGCCATCATACAGAGTTACGGTGGGGCAGCTAAATGATCGCGCAGATGCCTCTCAATTAAAAAACAAGCTCTTTGAAAGCACCCAGTTACAAGGGGTTATTATCAAACATAACGTGGGGTAATTATGACTTTACATTGGATTGATTACGTTATTATTCTTATTTTAACGCTTTCGGTACTTACGGGGTTAATTCGTGGCTTTGTTAGAGAGTTAATCGCGCTTTGTGTTTGGGTTACTGCTATTTGGGTTGGCTATACGTATGCACCAAAAGTAAGCCCACTGCTTATTTCTTACTCCCACGATCCCACACCAAGAATTGCTATTAGTTTTATTGGGTTATTACTCGCAACATTATTAGCCGGTAGTTTGCTTAGCGGTATTTTAAGCTTTATTTTAAATCGCTCCCCGCTCAAAGGAACTGACAGACTACTTGGCATGGGGTTTGGGTTAGTTCGCGGTGTTTTTATTATTGCTTTACTCATCGGTATCATAAACCTAACCTCGCTCGCAAAAGACACCGAATTTAAAGACTCGCATCTATATGCACGCTTTAAACCGATGTCCATCTGGATATTCAACTTAATGCCTAATGCACTGCATCAAGTCCGTGTATTACCCCTCCCAAAAACAGCCCCAGAAGCAACCGAACCCAATAAACAAGAACACAGCACAAGCACGAATGATTTAGATTCTATTTAGGCTTACGATACGGTAAATAACGAGGCTGCCAAAAGCGAGCCTCTATTTCTTGATCTACCTTTTCCGGTGTTTTATTTTTCGTGGCCAGACCTTCCTCAATGGCTACTGTAGCCACTTCTCTTGCAATTTCTTTTGCAACAGACTGCGCTTGCTCAAGTGAAGGAAGTAGGGGAAGAAAACTATCTTTCTGACTCGGAGAAAACGTGCTTAGTGCATGAGAGGCGGCTCGAATCATTGTTTTTGATAGTTTTTTTGCACCAACAACGAGCACACCGAGCCCAATACCAGGAAAAACCAATGCATTATTACACTGCGCAATTTCAATCAAACGATTCTCATACTCAACCGCAGGAAACGCCGTCCCTGTTGCAATTAAAGCACGTCCATCACTCCATTTTAAGATGTCAACTGGTTTTGCTTCACATTTTTCATCCGGATTTGATAAAGGAAAAATAATAGGGCGCTTACATGATTTAGCCATATATTGGATAATATCTTGTGAAAAAGCACCTGTTTGAGCAGAGCAGCCAATTAAAACCGTTGGTTTAATATGATGGACCGTATCAGTCAGTGATGGATACTCACTGCTTTGATATGTCCACTTCGCACGCTCAGACTTAGGACGAGCATAAGGCTTTTGGGCTTCTGTGAGCGTATTGTCATCACTCATCAGTAAACCCTGCCTATCAACCAACCAAAATTGCTTATGCGCTGCGGCAGGGCTCAAGCCTTGCTGAACCATAGCATCTACAATTTGATTACTAATTCCTGTGCCTGCAGATCCTGCGCCATACACAATAATACGTTGTTTTTTAAGAGGCTGCTCTGTGAGATGACATCCGGCAAGAAGGGCTGCAAGTGTGACGGCGCCTGTTCCTTGAATATCATCATTGAATGTACATATTTTATCTTGAAATGATTCTAAAATTTGACTCGCATTACGTCGACCAAAATCTTCCCAGTGCAAAAATGCATGAGGGAATTTTTTATGTATTGCGGTTACAAAATGACGAATAAAAACGTCATACTTTTCACCATGTATTCTTGAATGTGAGCAGCCCAAATAAAACGGGCTATCTAATAGCGCTTGATTATTTGTACCCACATCTAAAAAAATAGGCAATGTTCGGGTGGGGTCAATACCACCACATAAGGTATACACCATGAGTTTAGCAATCGGTATATCTACACCACCTATTCCTTGATCACCAATACCCAATACACCTTCACCATCGGTCACAACGATTAAATCAATATCAGGGTTAGAACGATTGTCTAAAATCTCTTCAATATGAGGCTCATTGGCATATGGAATATATAAACCTCTTGGTTGTCGGTACTCACGACTAAACTCTTTTACCGCCGTGCCTACTATGGGCGTATAAATAATCGGTATCATTTCTAATAAATTTCGACTCACGAGCTTGTAAAAAAGCACTTGGTTTTTATTGTTCAAGTTGGTTAAAAAAATATTTTTTTGTAATGCTGTTTGATAACTGCTGTATTGCTCATAAGCACGCTTAGCCTGCTCATCTAAACTTTCAACTCGGTAGGGGATCTTTCCTAAAAGGCCTAACTCAAGCCGCTCATTACGTGTGAATGCGGTATCTTTATTCAGTTGCGGGATGGTGAGTAATTGTTTTCCACTGATTGCGGTTTCAATAAAATATTCACCTGTTTTTTTATCAAAACATACCTTAAAATCCAACATATTCTGATACCGCCTATTTTTATTTATAATCTACATATACTTAATATAGACCAAATAAAGAAAATAGTGTCCTAATTACGGTCTTATAGATGCGATTCGTCAAGGGTTAGATAAAATATTACTGAGCACAGAGTGGTCATTTTTGTATATGCCCTACATGCACAGTGAATCATTAGAAATGCATCAACACGCGTTAAAATTATTTGAGGCATTAGATTTATCATAGGAGTTATGCATTGGCCGAGATCTAACACTCTGAACGACAAAAAAGATCTAAATTAAATCAAATGGGTTTTAAAATTAACTTCAGCAAGAAAGCTTTCATCTTAATATAAAAAATATTCCCCCTGGGTTATTAAGAAAAATATTTCTGTAAGCAGTCAGAATTAGCCCACTAACGTTTTTCCTAACTAATTTAATCAGAATAATTCAAAAGTGGCGTTTAATTCTTACCTGCCTCTGTCAATGCGTAACTTCTATATTAGACGCTTTAAACCTTGAAAAACAAGATGCTAAAATTATTAAGCAGTTTGGTCGTTACCCTCATCGAAATTCAATATTAAATAGGACATCTTCTAAAGCAGAATAAGCATTTTTAGTGCAACACACAGGATTTTAAAAATATTTTTTATTGTGGTTGTATTTTAGGTGTATTTTTTTCACTGAGAATTAATTACAGTGTAGTAACCTAATTATCTATTGATAAGATGCTTCATGATGAAAAAAGTCTTAATGCTTTTTTTTTGCCTATATTCAAGTCTGTCTGCTGCTTGTACACACTTTAGATTAACAGCCACAGATAATAGTGTGATTATTGCTCGCTCAATGGAGTTTGGTCCGAATCTTGAAACAGCAATTTATACAGTGAATCGAGGCACAGTATTTGATAGTAAAACCCCGGATAAAAAACCGGGTATGTATTGGCAGGTCAAGTATGGTTATGTCGCACTGAACGGATTTAACTTATTTCCTGTGAGCGGTATAAATGAACAAGGCTTATCGTTTGATTTGCTTTATTTTCCAGGCTTAGCACAATACGAAAGGTATGATGCGGCTCAGGCATCAAATGCAATGCCTTATTATCAAATTGCAGATTATCTATTAGGAAATTTCTCAAGCATTGATGAAATTAAACAAGCCTTACCAGAGCTCAATGTATATACAAAAGCTTTAACGTATAATAATCAACCGGTTGTTTTTCCTGTGCATTATGTTGTAACGGATAACAAAGGCCAAGGCATTGTGATTGAATATGTTGAGGGGAAACTGAATATTTATGATGATAAACTAGGTGTTTTCACTAATTCACCCAGTTACCCTTGGCAAACCACTAATCTTAAAAATGATATTAACTTATCACCTAATGCCCCGACATCGATTGTAAAAGATGGTATAACATATACAGCAACAGGTCAGGGTGGCGGTGCGCTTGGTTTACCGGGTGATTATACGCCACCGTCTCGGTTTGTTCGAACAGCTTATTTAGTGAGCAATTCAAAGCAGGTCAGTGATGCAGCTAAAGCAGTAAACCTGGCGGAGCATATTTTAAATAATGTTGATATTCCTTATGGTGCTATTCGTGGCCCTAAAGGGGATAATGCCTCTGATGAGATAGATTTCACACAATGGGTTGTAGTAAAAGATTTAACACATCAAGTGCTGTATTTTCGTAGCTATTCTGATTTAACAATGCAAAAGATTGATATGGGTCAGCTTAATTTTGACCCGGATGCACCTCAATTACGTATGACGCTTGCAGATGGTGCGTCACATATTATTGATGCGACAGGGCGATTTTTGAAAAAGTAAAATATATGGATATACAATGACAATTAAAAAGATAATAGGGCTTGTTTTTCTTTTGGGTTCTAGTGCTGTTTTTTCCGGAACGATGGCGGCGGAACTTGAATGCAGTGAGGTGAGTGCTAACACTGCTTGTGAGATGTTGCATTGGAATTTTACGGCGAGAGCGCTCTACCTTCAAGCTGTATACACCCACGATCCATGGGAAAATCGACTCGCGGCGCTTGATACACTCACAGGCTATACACAAGATCCTGCTATCTTGCGTGGATATGGTTGGGGGTTTTTTGCCGAAGCTTCTTATTATTTTGCAAAAGGTAAAGGCATTACAGCGAATATTTATTCTTTAGATTACCTTCAGGTAAGGGGCGATTATCTTAACCATGGCGCTTCAAGAGAAATCAGACAGAGCACTGATTGGCTTGCTGTTAATCTTGAGCTGGGCCAAATACTGCCTATTCGAGATGATGGTGGTGTTCGTGTTTATGCGGGGATTCAATATGCTTATTTGGATAAACATAGGGGATTTTCTCATGATCTTAGTCTGGATAGCTTTAATGAGCTCCTCTCGTTACAAGGATATAGTAATGCACGGTTTGTTGGTGTTGGGCCGCGGTGGGGCGCTGAGCTAAGTCATTACTTACCGGATTATTTTTTACATGGATTTAAAGTGTATGCCAATGGTGCGGCTAATGTGATACTTGGGCCAACGAAGTCAAGTTTTTTAGAGATTGCTAATCCTGAGATCAGTAGATTAGGTGGATTGAGCCGAACATCGAAGCAATTTGCCGTAGTACCTGAGTTTGATGCAAGATTAGGCGTTAATTATGTGCAGGCTGTTTATCAAGGGCAATTGAGCCTTGATATTGGTTGGATGGTATTTGATTATCTTTCACTCATAGAAAATAAAACAGATGTGGTAAGTAGTGATGTATTACTCCAGGGGTTTTATGCTGGTCTAAAATGGTCTGGAAATTTTGCTTAAAATAAGGCGTATTGACAATTGGGCTACAGCCCCGGTCCTGACTACGTGCCTCGTTTTATACGAGGCATGTAGTCTTGTTAGAGAGCACCAGCAAGTGACCTGCCTTCATCTGAATCTAACATATGATCATCATGATTAGGACTATTATTTATTTCAGTTTCCGTTTTATCAATAAGTTTTCTTAAACGCACTTCGCTGATGGTTTTTTTGATTGCGCTGGATTTATTGTCACCATTGAAAAAAGAAGTTAAAAATTGTAGTGGATACAAAATACTTTGTGCAAATGATTGTTTGCCCGCTTCAATAGACACCTTATCAATTGTGTCGGTGCTTTCAAGGTGACTTAAGTAGATTTTTTCAAGCACGGTCGTATGGCGAGCATATAAGGCATCTAACTTTTTATTGCGTTCTTTTTCTTCAGTTAATAAATGCTGTTGAAAGTTTTTGTGCGTGCTCCATAAACTAGTACGGTGGGTTTGAAGTGAAGTGAGTTCTGTTTCATATGACTGGAATGATTTATGAAATTCCTGACAGAGCACAGACGGCGTTTTTTTTTCTGAAAATGGATACAAGTTTTGAATCATAAAGCGAGACTCTCTTTCAACCATTTCGCTATATGATTTGATTAAACCTAGTTTTTTTTCAAGTAAAGTAGCAATTTTAGTGTCTAGTTTTTCAATAAGCTCTTTGTTTTTTTCTAAGATGTCGTAATGCGCATAAAAACGCTTATCACTTTCTTGTTGCTCGCGTACATTTTCCAAGGTAAGGCTTTCTTGTTTTAATGCGTTGAGATGTGCCGTTTGATTTAGTTGTTTATCGCGGCTTAATAGCATTTGCCAAAAAAACGCACCTATAGCGCCAATGATAGTAATGCTTAGCGTACAAAATAAAATTAAAAAATAAGTGTCCATGATTACAGTTCCATTTGATTTAAATGAACTACGTTGCTATGAATATCAATTGAAAAATAACGACTAAAATCTTCAAATGACCCTACAGAAGGCCACTGTTGTCGTGACTCAGACACCCGCATCATTTCCATTTTAAAAATAGGAAGACAAAATTGCTCTATAAATGGACGAATCTCTTTGAGGTGATTAAAATGTTTAATAATCACGGTCGCATTTTCTATTAAATAAGAAAGTGACACTTGCTCAAGCACTGTCGCTAGCTCACCGGTATCGTCTTCTGGTATTTGTTGTGCCTGCATTTTTTTTAAAAGCAACGAACGTGGTTTTACTCTTAATAATTGCTGGTTGTTTTCAAAAGCAGACTCTAAAACCAGCATATGAGAATGTACTTCAAACTTAAAGCAGCAAAGAAAATCAAGAAAACTCGCATTTAAACCCAATGCGGCTTCATCACCAAGCCAGCGCTTAATTTCATGTTGAAACATGGTGGGAAATAAAGCTTCTATTGTCTCTAAGAGCGCTTCTTCGGTTTCATGAAGGGGCAGGGTATACGCTGTGGTGTCCGTTTGTAATAAATTAAAAGCAGGGAGGACTGTTTCAGGTAATTGACCTGCTAAAAAAGATAAAAAAGCAGGGGTTGGCTTCAGTAGAATAACTTCCCTAGATTCTAGTTGCATAATAACTCTCCTTATAAAACTCAGTTTTGAGTGAAAAGCTACATCTAAAGCAACAGCAACATCTTTTATCCCTCGTTATTGCTTTTTTTGGGGAAGACTATCAGGTTAACACTTTTTAAAAATAAATAACAAGATGTACAAACTATTTTTTTTAAGTACCGTAACATGCTCGATAGTTTTCTAAACGCTCGAGCTGGTCAACTTCAGCATTTTTTTTCAAATAGTTAATTAAGTCTGTGAACGTAATAATGGAATAAACAGAGACGCCATTAGCTTCTATTTCTGCAAGGGTTGATACGCCGTTTGGACCACGCTCTTCTCTATCTAGTGCAATTATAACTGAGGTTAATGTGCCTCCTGCTGCGGAAATAAGTGCTTGTGATTCACGAAAAGCGGTGCCAGCTGTAATCACATCGTCAATCATTACAACGTCTTTGTTTTGTAGTGGTGCGCCCATTAGTTGCCCACCTTCGCCGTGTGTTTTAATTTCTTTTCGATTAAACGTAACATCAAGATTAATATCTGCTAGTGAGCAGGCAATAGCCGTTGCGGTTGCAAGCGGCAGACCTTTGTAGGCGGGTCCGAATACATGCGTTGCTTCGGGTTTGTTTTTAATTAATACTTTGGCGTAATGCTCGCCAATAACTCGCAAAGTATTGCCTTGATAAAATAACCCGGCATTAAAAAAGTAGGGACTGATGCGGCCTGATTTTAATGTAAACTCCCCCCAGGTGAGCGCTTTTGATGCTAATATCATTTGAATAAACGCCTCTTTTTCATTATCCATACAAATAATCCCCATAAAACGATTAACAAACATAAAAAAACTGGTATGCTAACTCATAGGGGATGTGTGAGCCAGTCCTCTTTGGTCTATAAAATATGTTTCAAATACTATTAAAGGATGATAAGTATGTCAGATCGCGAAACGGGCCATGTTAAGTGGTTCAATGAAAAAAAAGGATTTGGATTTATTCTTAATGCAGAAGGCGAAGATATTTTTGTTCATTACAAAGATATTCAAGGCGTTGGATTCAAAACCCTGCTAGAAAAAGAATCTGTAAGCTTCCGACTAGATAAAGGGCCAAAAGGGCTAAAAGCACAAGATGTCATGCGCCTTGAAGCGGCTGAAACAGAAGAAGCGTAAAGATTACACTTTAGTTGCTGCTTTTTACCAGCCAATTTTGGGCCGGTAAATAGGTATTGTAAAGCGCGGCCTCGGGTGTATTTTGATCGGGTGACCACTGATAAGTCCATTCGGCTGTTGGCGGAAGTGACATTAGAATAGATTCTGTTCGCCCGCCAGATTGCAAGCCGAACAGTGTACCGCGATCATAAATTAAATTAAATTCAACATATCGCCCGCGGCGATAGGCTTGAAATTTTTTCTCGTCTAAGCCAAACGGGGTTGATAGACGTTTGTTTACAATCGGGGTATAGGCATCAAGATACGCATTGCCTATGCTTTGCATTAATTCAAAACTATGCTCAAACGTATGTTCAGCGTAGTCATCAAAAAATAACCCGCCTATGCCACGCGCCTCGTCTCGATGCTTTAAATAAAAATAACGGTCACACCACGCTTTAAAGTCTGGGTAAATTTGCTCGCCAAAAGGTAAGCATGCAGCGCGCGCTACGGTATGCCAGTGAACACAATCTTCATGAAATGCATAATAAGGGGTTAAATCAAATCCGCCACCGAACCACCAAACAGGCGGTTTGCCATTGGGTTTGGCTACAAAAAAACGAACATTCGCATGTGAGGTTGGGACGTAAGGGTTATCTGGATGAATAACCAAAGAAACACCTAAGGCATGAAAAGAGCATCCCGCTAATTCAGGGCGACTTGCGCTTGCGGATGGGGGGAGTATATCTCCGTACACTTCAGAAAAATTAACGCCGGCTTTTTCAAATACAGCACCTCGTTCCAGTACATGAGATATGCCGCCACCGCCGTTCGGTCGTGTCCAAGATTCTTCAATAAATCTTGCCTGACCATCAATTGCTTCAAGGGTTGAGCATATTTTTTTTTGTAAATTTAATAAGTATGCTCGAATTTTTTCTACGGCATCAGTAGGAAGCACAGGCGATAACATGTATTTTTCCTGTTTTTAACAAATTTAAGCTTATTTTAAGCTCAAATTTGTTAAACTACAATCCAAATTTAATTCAAGCAATCGCATCAATTGGTTATTATGGCATTATTTGATCCCCCTTTGTTTTCCCCCCTTTCTATCGCACCTATGATTGATTGGAGTGACACGCACTTTCGATTATTAATGCGACTGCTTGCTCCTAAAGCACTGCTTTATACTGAAATGCAAACACCCAATGCTATTTATCATCAGCCAGCACGTGCACTTCAGTTCCATCCTGCAGAATCCCCCGTTGCTTTACAGCTTGGTGGTTCAGATCCTGCTGCACTGGCTGCAGCTGCAAAACAAGGGGAAGCGGCGGGATTTTCTGAAATTAATTTAAACTTAGGTTGTCCTAGTCCGCGTGTATCAGCCGGAGGCTTCGGTGCCTCTCTTATGTATGATGTTGGGCGTGTGACGGAGTGTATTCAGGCGATTAAACAGTCCATTTCTATTCCTGTTACGGCGAAAACACGGATAGGAGTAGATAAAAACGACAGTTATGCTTTTTTTGAGTGCTTTATTACAGCATTGATTGACTCTGGCTGTGATAAACTAATTGTACACGCAAGAAAAGCGTGGCTTCATGGATTAAATCCCAAGCAAAACCGCACGATTCCGCCATTACAGTATGATTATGTGCATCGAATTAAAGCAACCATTCCGTCACATATCCCCGTTGTTATCAATGGTCAAGTTGAAGATATAGATGCTATTAATACACATCTTAAAATACTCGATGGGGTCATGATAGGCCGGTTGGCTTGTCGTAATCCTTATGCTATTGCAGATTTACATCATGCTTTATACCCAAGCATTGCAAAGCCTTCGCGACTAGACGTATTTGAAAATTATTTAAGTTATGCGGGAACACAAAGTGCGCCCATACATCATTTATTGAAGCCTATTTTAAATTTGGTTCATGGCTTACCAGGTGCACGTGCTTTTAAACAAGCGTTATTACAGATCAAATCCATTCAAAATAACTCAGATATCAAGCATATAATTCAAAGACTTAATGATATGGAGTAAGCTATCGATGGATTTTCTACGCCAATTCTAGTAAATTAAGCAGCTCTCATCTTAAGGGCAAAAAAAGAGGATTATTTGGGCATGTTAACGACATTGATGAAAAAATTTTTAGGAAGTCGAAACGAGCGTACCTTAAGACGTATGCAAAAAATAGTCCATTCAATTAATGCCTTTGAGCCCAGCATGCAAGCTTTAAGTGATGCTGAATTATCCGAAAAAACCGAGGCATTTCGAACGCGTCTTAATCAAGGCGAGGGCCTGGATGTACTGCTTCCAGAAGCATTTGCTGTTGTTCGCGAAGCATCTGTTCGAACATTAAACTTACGTCACTTTGATGTGCAGCTGATTGGTGGCATGGTGTTGCATGAGGGTGATATTGCGGAAATGGGCACAGGGGAAGGAAAAACATTAATGGCAACCCTGGCCGCCTATTTAAATGCAATCACAGGTCTTGGGGTGCATGTTGTCACAACCAATGATTATCTTGCTAAACGAGATGCAGAGTGGATGGAGCCTGTTTTTTCATTTTTAGGCTTAAGTGTCGGCGTGATTCATACTGATATGACACATGCTGAAAAACAAATGGCCTATAGTACTGATATTTTATACGGCACAAATAATGAGTTTGGATTTGATTATCTTCGAGACAACATGGCGTTTAGTTCCGAGGAAAAAGTACAGCGGGAATTGCACTTCGCAATTGTGGATGAGGTTGACTCTATTCTTATTGATGAAGCACGCACACCGCTGATTATTTCTGGTGCTGCTGAAGATAGTTCAGCGCTTTATCTTAAAATTAATAAACTTATTCCTAAACTTACGTTACAACTTGAGGCAGAAAACACTGAGGATAATACAGAAGAAAATGAAGCCGCGGGTGATTACACGCTGGATGAAAAACAAAAACAAGTACATTTAACTGAAAATGGGCATCAACACATTGAGGCACTCTTACAAAAAGCAGGGCTACTTGCTTCAGGCGAAAGCTTATATCATGCCAATAATATTGTATTAATGCATCATGTAAACGCAGGATTGCGTGCGCATATTATGTTTCATGCCGATGTTGATTATATTGTTCAAAACAAACAAGTTGTTATTGTTGATGAGCACACTGGACGTACTATGCCGGGACGTCGCTGGTCTGAAGGGTTGCATCAAGCGGTTGAAGCTAAAGAAGGGGTTCCTATTGAAAATGAGAATCAAACCCTTGCTTCGATTACCTTTCAAAACTTTTTCCGTATGTACGACAAACTTTCAGGCATGACGGGTACTGCAGATACTGAAGCGTATGAGTTTCAGCAAATTTATAATCTAGAAGTCGTTGCGATACCAACCAATAAACCCATGATTCGTATCAATGAGCCTGATTTAGTGTATTTAACACAGGAAGATAAATATCAGGCTGTGATTGAAGATATTCGTGAGTGTACCAAACGAAAGCAACCTGTTCTCGTGGGAACGGCTTCTATTGAAGCTTCTGAGTATCTTCATCAGTTATTGAAAAAGTTAAAAATAAAGCATCAAGTTTTGAATGCCAAGTTTCATGAAAAAGAAGCGCATATTATTGCAGAAGCAGGTAGACCAAGTGCGGTTACGATTGCAACAAATATGGCGGGGCGAGGAACTGATATTGTTTTGGGCGGAAGCTTACAAACTGAACTGAAAGCACTTTCAGAAGAAATAACACAAGCTGAACGTGACATATTAACTTCTGATTGGAAAAAACGACATAATGAGGTGATTGAAGCAGGTGGATTGCGTATTATTGCATCAGAGCGTCATGAGTCTAGACGAATCGACAATCAATTAAGAGGCCGTGGTGGTCGGCAGGGCGATCCGGGTAGCAGTCGATTTTATTTATCGCTTGATGATAATCTGATGCGTATTTTTGCATCAGAGCGCGTTACGTCTATGATGCGTAAACTGGGCATGAAGCCTGGTGAGCCGATTGAGCATAAGTTAGTGAGTAAAGCCATTGCAAATGCGCAAAGAAAACTAGAGGGACATCATTTTGATGTGCGAAAACAACTCTTAAGTTATGATAACGTGGCCAATGAACAACGAAAAGTGATGTACTCTCAGCGCGCTGAAATTATGGAGATGGAGGATACACACGATAGTATTTTAAAAATGATTGATGCAGTAATTGATACTTTAATCAATACACATTTACCACCTAATAGTTTGGAAGATCAATGGGAAATAGATAGCCTTGATACCATGCTATCTGAAGAATTTAAACTTGATACGCCTTTGAAAAGCTGGATTGAGCAAGATCATAATATTCAGCCGGAACAAATTAAAACACAAATGATTGAATTAGCAAAAAAACAGTATCAAATAAAAGAAGACATGTTAGGTCGAGAGATGCTGTCTCAGTTTGAAAAATCAATTATGTTGCAAAGCATGGATCATCATTGGCGTGAGCATTTAGCGGCAATGGATTATTTAAGACAAGGTATTCATTTACGTGGATATGCTCAAAAAGATCCAAAACAAGAATATAAGCGCGAGGCTTTTGAGCTTTTTACTGGCTTGCTTAGCACATTAAAATTTGAAATTGTTAGGCTTTTGCTTTCAGTGGAAGTGACTGCCCCTGAAGATGTTGATGCAGTTGAAGAAAAAAGAAAGGCTGAGCACGAAGCAACGTCACTTCGATTGGTTCGTTCAGGTGAAGAAGGTACAGGCGATGATTTAGCCAAAGAAGCACCTACAACAGCAACTTTTCGACGTGATCCTCAAAAAGTTGGACGTAACGATCCTTGTCCTTGTGGTTCAAATAAAAAATATAAAGTGTGTCATGGTCGACTTGCATGAGTGTTGTTCATGTCGCGGTCGCTCTTATTACAGATGCGGCCCAACGCTTTTTAATTACACGTCGTGCGCTTGATAAACCACATGCTGGTTTATGGGAAGTGCCAGGTGGTAAGATTGAGATTGAAGAAACGCCTTATCAAGCACTTGTTCGTGAAGTGCATGAAGAAGTTAATTTGCAGGTTAAGAAAGCAGATTTAATAGGCTCGGTGGAGCATGATTACCCTGACAAGACGGTGTGTTTACATGTTTTCCAAGTGCTTGAATATAGAGGCGAAGCCTTTTGTTCTGATGGACAACTTGATTTACGTTGGGTCTTAAAAGATGATTTAACGCAATTTGAGTTTCCAGAAGCTAATGATGCCATTATGCGTTTTATTTAGGGTGTGTTGATTATTCATCAGCATCACCCACTAACACGAGTCTTATTAATATATTAAGCGGTACCTTTCATTAGCCGTCGAATGGCAATGTTTAGAAAGATAGATGAAATGGTTAAAGCGAGTAAAATCCAAAATATTTTTGTAAAAGCTTCTGCATAGTGCAATTTAATTTGTAAGCGTGATAGCTCACCTAAAGGAAGTGCCGTTAATGAAGCTAATTTGCCGGATAAAAAACCACCTGTTCCAAGAGAGACAAAAAAGATCCCCATCATGGTGCTCACATGTTTTCGGTTAGCAAGTAGTGTAACTGCAGAGAGTCCAACCGGCGATAGAAGTAATTCTGCAAGTGAAATAAGTAAATAGGCAGGTATTATCCATAAAGGCGAAAGTAATTGGTCTGACTGAAGGCTCACGTGTGACACCAAAACAATTAGAGCATAAGCCAGTGTCATGACGACCATTGAGAGTAAAAATTTATTTCCCGCTCGAATGGTTTTCTGATATTGGGGTCTATCGACTTTATCGCGGGCTAAAAATACGCCGATAATAATCATCCCGATGCTTTGTATTGCAACATAGTAAGGTGGGGGAAAAAGCAGACCAAAAATAGTGGGTTGAACCACACGTGAAATAAACAATGTTAATGATAAAAACATTTGAAAATAAAACGTCCAAAACATAGCTGAAATAACACAGAGCAATAAAATAACAGCTGTTTTTTTAGCTTGTTTTTTTTGTTCTTTATAAATGCAAAATAAAATATAACTGAGAGATAAGATCACAACAAGACAAAAAATACTGTTTGCAAATTTGGGAGACATCATGATAAACCAGGCGCTTCCCCATAATGTAGCGACCATTAAAGTGGCCTGAATGTTTTTGTTCAAATCAAACTGATACGGATGATAATCGGCTATTTGATAGCGATGAATCCCAAAAGCAAAGGTGAATACACCAATTAAAATACCAATGGCAGCACTTACAAACGAAATAGACCAGCCAAAATGTAGGTTAAAATAGCTTGGAAGTGTTGTTCCTAAAATAATTCCTGAGGTAATTCCCATATAAAAAATGGTAAATCCACTTTCACGGCTAGCTGAATTTTTAGGATATTGATTACCTAATAACGACGAAATATTTGATTTTAAGAGCCCGGTACCCACTGCGATGCCAGCGAGTGAAAGAGGTAAGGCATCGGCTGTGGATTGAACTGCTAGGCTAATATAGCTAAAAAACAAAAAAAACGTGCCTAAAAAGGTCGCCCTTTTTTGTCCAATCAAATGATCAGCTATCCAGCCACCTAGAACAGGTGAAATATAAGTAAGTGCAGTAAAAGAGCCGATTAAGGTGTATATTTGCTTGTCAGGCCATTTAAAATGAAGTGCTAAATAGAGTGCGAGTAGGGTTTGTACAACGTAAAATCCGTATCGCTCCCACATTTCGGTTGCGAAAAAAATAGAGAGTGATTTGGGGTGTTCATATTTTTTTCTTGGCACACAATACCCTGTTAATAAGATACAGACTAAGCACTATAACATATTTTATAGCTAAGCTAAAAACGTCGTCATTACAGCACGGTAAAGATGACGTCATAGGTATTTAGATCCGAGGTTATGATGAGAAAGTTAATTCACTCGTGTTAGATGAATCTGGCTGCTCTGCCGCAGCGCCAGAGAACATGCCTATTCCACTCGATACGACAGAGGCTGTAGGCACGGACGCTTACTTAATAACTCAAACTCACCTGATCTCCGTCTTTGCGAGCTGAACGTATCCCCACGAAATTCGTTCAAATTATCGCCATGAGAAATGGATTTAAAATAACTCAATCTAGATGATAATATGTCTTTCCCGCGCAGGCGGGAATCTATTTATCAAAGCAAATCAATAGATAAATTAAGCCACTAAGGATTTTTTTGCTTAGTTAATCTTATTTTTCACTCGAGTCAAACAAAAAATGGATACCCACCCCTGCCTACGTGCCCTGGTACCCGGACAAGGCGTGCTATAAATTAATTCAGGTCATCCAGTTTTCTTACAATTAATTGGGTTGGATACCCCGCATAAAGCGGGGTAAGTAGGAAGTGGTTTTGAGGCTTTTTTGTGAAAATACTATCCATGCAACAATGCCTCTTTGCAAAGAAGAAGATCAGTGAAATTTTAATAATAAGTTTATCTTACGCAAAGCATATTAAGAGCAAATACAAAGCGATTGAGTTAAGAAATACGATCAAAGGATTTATGCTTCAAGCGCATTAAAATTTAACCGCGCTTCGTCATTGCGAACTGAGGGATCCTCTCGAATATTTTTTAGTTACAGCTAATCAATAAGTGAGTTTTAAACAAGAAAAAAAGAAAAAATCTTGTCATGCCCGCGTAGGCGGGCAACCATTTTTCATTTGACTCGGAGTTAAGTGAAATAGAAAATCAATTTTAAAGCAAGTAAAATGGATATCACATAGAAGAAAAGCAGTACTGTGTTTACATATTAGCTAACAAAAAACATGGAACACTTTATACAGGCATCACAAGTAATCTTTTGCAGCGACTATATCAGCATAAAGAGGGTTTAGCTGAAAGATTCACTAAAAAATATACTGTTCATCGATTAGTTTACTATGAAGTACACTTGGATGTTTATGAAGCCATAACAAGAGAAAAGCGTATTAAAAAGTGGTATCGCCAATGGAAAATAAACTTGATTGGACAAAGTAATGCCCAGTGGCTTGATTTATCTATTGGTTTATTTTGAAAAATGGTTGCCCGCCTGCGCGGGCATGACAGGTTCGGTGGGTATGGCGGTACTTAAAAGACATGTTTCTGGTTGAATTGAGTTGCAAGACAAATATCTGTGCGTAAGGTGAGTAATAAGGTAAGGGGCGTGCGTAAGCTGAGTCCTTCATTATGTTAAAGACTGTGCCACATTCAGGAGATCCCTCGCTGCGCTCGGGATGACGTGGGGAGTTACCTTTTATCTTTATATGTTATGATATTAATACAATTTTTTTTAATAAAATTATATATTATTATGACAGTTGAAATCTATACAGACGGTGCATGCAGAGGGAACCCAGGGCCCGGAGGCTGGGGTGTTTTATTGCGGTATAAAAACAAAGAAAAAACATTATCTGGTGGTGCTGCACATACCACAAATAATCGTATGGAATTGCAAGCAGCGATTGAAGGCTTAAATGCACTTAGTAAAGCCTGTACAGTTGATTTGTATACCGACTCTAATTATCTTCGGCAGGGCATGATGACCTGGCTTGCACAATGGAAGAAAAAAGGCTGGAAAAATTCTAAAAAAGAAGCAGTAAAAAACGAGGATTTATGGAAAACACTCGATGCACTGTCTGTAAAACATACCATTCAATGGCATTGGGTTAAAGGCCACTCGGGGCATCCTGAAAATGAGCGTGCTGATGTACTAGCAACAACGGCGATTGATACTTTTCTTGCGCATGAAGCACGAACCAAAGAGGCATAAATAGGATGTTACGACAAATTATTCTTGATACAGAAACCACCGGGATTGGGCATGATTCGGGACATCGGATCATTGAAATAGGCTGTTTGGAGCTTATCGACAGACGCCTTACAGGCGAACAATTCCATGTTTATTTGAATCCAGATCGTGCGATTGATCCAGGTGCAGCGAGAGTTCATGGTATTAAAAGCGCTTTTTTGGTTGATAAACCCCGTTTTCCTGATATTTTGGAAGATTTTATTGCCTTCGTTAACAATGCTGAGCTGATTATTCATAATGCTCCGTTTGATATGGGGTTTTTAAATGCCGAGCTTAAGCGTGCTAAATATCCTGACAACTTAGAATCGCATTGCGGAGTTTTTGATACACTGGTTTTAGCAAAGCAAAAGCATCCAGGACAGCGTAATAATTTAGATGCATTGTGTAAGCGTTATCATGTAGTTAATAGCCATCGAAAACTTCATGGCGCATTACTTGACTCGGAATTACTTGCTTTAGTTTACCTTGCAATGACAGGTGGGCAAGCCAGCCTTTTTGGGGAAGGTGAGCGTGAGGCCGAGGATAAAAAAAACTCAAATCAATCTGAGCAAATCTTTAATCAGTTAATCAGTAACTCACCTGTTTATACAGCAAATGAAGCAGAACGTGCAAAACATGATGAATTCATTCAAAAAATAATGAAAAAATCAGGTGTTACGCGCTAGCTGTGTCTTTATGCAGGAGATGCTGTTGGTAGCTCAGGTTGAACAGGCGCCGACGAATTATTTTTTCTATCGGTGACAAACAGGCCTAAACCAAGAAGCAAAGATGTGGTTCCAGCAATGACCAATCCTGTTGTGAATGGCGTAGACATAACGGAGGTTAGTAATATAGCTGCTACAAGTAAAGCCCCGCCAGCAGCAGTTAAACCCAGCATGCAATTAAAATAAAAACGAGAAGATGCTTGTTGCGGCATTATCGGTAGCGATGGGGTTATAGCAGGTGGGTTTATCATCTGCTTGATGTAATTATTTCCGTATGCAGATAGATCAGTTAATGCTTTTTCTGTTAACTGCTTTCTAGATGCTCCGGTTATTTGCTCATGTATGCTTTTTAAGCCTGTGGGTAATTGATTGATATCATCGAAGT
This sequence comes from Gammaproteobacteria bacterium, assembly GCA_022600515.1. GTDB lineage: Bacteria > Pseudomonadota > Gammaproteobacteria > Legionellales > Legionellaceae > JAALKW01. The sequence continues at coordinate 6,639 of JAHZKG010000084.1, read as the reverse complement.
ATTGCTTTGTGGCTGCGGCTAAATTTTCAGGTTCTTGGAGCTCATAATGAAGGTTTTTGAAAAAAAGCTCAACCACAGGGTGAGTTAAATTATAGTCAGGGTGCTGGGTATAATCTTTTTCTTGAAAAAATGCATCTACCTTATTTATTTTTACAGCTGTATTGGCAATAAGACTTAAGCCTAATCGATTATAAAAAACAACATAGGTGGGGCCGTAATCTAATAATCCATATCGGCCCGAGGCGCTAATCTCAGCTGCTGTTTTTAATTGTCTATGTAGGGCTCTTACTACATCTGGATCTTCGCCTAGGCCTTCAGGCATATCTTCGCCTACACCATCTGAAAAGTGTGCAGCTATTTTTTTTGAGTCTTGGAGTGCTGCTGAAAACTGGGAAAGAGTTAAGTTGTAAGCTGATTGTTGAACAAACGCTCTTAATACAGGTAAGAATAATAGTTCATTCGCATAAAAGCTATGATTCTGAGTCATGCGTGCGAATATATCCCAAGTAAAATCTTTTTCTTCTGTTTTTGATAGGTTGTATATGCTTGAAAATATTTGCTTTAGCTCGGTGTAGCTTTTAAAAATAGGATCTTGATTTAAAGCCAGCAAGGCTTCTTCGGACAACTTTGAATACACTTCAATTTGCTTAATAATGCTTGGCAAGGCACAGTTTAATAAGCAGTTATTTAAAACGCCACTGATGCGTGGCTTTCCATTTTCTATTAATTCCATGTCTGCTGTCATTTATATATCCCTGAGCTAAAAGTATTATGTATAGGATGTTCTATAATTACAGCATCCTAACAGAAAATAATTTTAAACTAAAATGAAAACGAAGACATTAAGTTTTAAGCACATGAATACCTGGTTGAAGCCACGATCTAAAGCTGCTCATAAAGGTTTGTTTGGACATGTGTTGGTTATTGGTGGAGACTATGGCATGCCGGGCGCTGTAAAAATTTCAGCCAGTGGCGCGTTAAAAATGGGGGCAGGACTTGTTACCGTCATAACCCATATTGAGCATGTTTCATCAGTTGTTAATAATCAGCCTGAGCTATTGTGTTATGGCTTAAGAAAATTTCAAGCATTATTACTTAAACAGCAATTAGCAAACGCAAGTATGATTATTTTAGGCCCTGGACTGGGTCAAAGTGCGTGGGCAAAATATGTTTTTAATAAAACGATTGAATTTATTAACACACATAAAACGCCTTGTCTGCTCGATGCAGATGGACTTAATTGGCTTGTTAAAACAAAAAAGCGTATTGAATCCCCTTGTATTTTTACACCGCATCCAGGTGAAGCCGCGCGGTTACTTGGATGCAGCACGCAAGAGATTCAATCCGATCGCATACAGGCAGCCCATATGCTGCAAGAAAAGCTAGGCGGTATTATTGTACTAAAAGGCGATGAAAGCTTGGTTTGCACAGCAGAAAAAGATGTATCTATTTGTCGAGCAGGTAATCCTGCGATGGCTTCAGGCGGCATGGGAGATTTGCTGGGCGGGATAATTTCTGGCCTTGTTGCACAAGGGCTTACCCTGTGGCAAGCGGCTCAAATGGGGGTTTTATTACATGCCAAAGCAGGGGACTCAGCACTTGAGAAACAAGGAGGCCCCAGTGTTTTGGCTTCTGATTTAATCTTAGAACTAAAGCCTTTGCTTAGCGCTTTAAAGCAGCTTTAACACCGGAACCATAGGCTTTATGTACTTTAGAAAACAAATCAATCTGTCGCTCAATAATATGCTCTGGTACGCCTTGCATGGCTGCGGCAATGTTTGAGTATAAGCATGCACGTTTGACTTCATCAAACAAATTAAACAAATTACGCACTTGTGTGAAATCATCGTTATCTATACGATGCGAGTATCTTTCTGCATCACCATTGAGATGTAAAGCCGGTGTTTCAAGCGTTTTGTTTTCAACAGGACCACCAAAGCCTTTGGCATGTACGACACGTTCCGGGATACGTTCTCTAGTTTGATGTGCAAGCTTTTCTATTAATTTGTAATCTTCTATTAATACGGGGCTATATGGACCTGCGGTTAAACTGTTTTGGTTATCAGAGATAATTTTACCCACTGCAGTAGTTAAATCATCTTTTTTTTCTGACATCCTGTCATCCCCTAAGTTATATTTTATGTTATCTCATCATCAAAAATACGTTTTTTACGTGCAGATTCATGTCGCTCTCGTAACTCAATATCAATGTATTTATCTGTAATAGCACTTGAACTATGGCCGGCATCATCTCTAACATGTTCACGTGGACGCACTTTGACATCATCTGAAATACCGGTGTGGCGCAGCCAATGCACGGTTGCCTCATGGAGTGTTTCGGCTTCTTCGCCCAAATTATCTTGATGCAGTTGTTCTATCGCGCGATCAAAGGCCAATTGCACAATATTTCGAATATGATTGGTGCTTGTAATGGGGCCGCGTCCTTTTTGTTTAGGCAGCAGCGGAGAGTAATCAGCAGGTGAGGGCAATGGGGATAAATCCAAGTGCTTACGCCAGCGCTTCAGCGCATTCAGCATGGCCTCACTGACAGCTATTTGTCGTTCTTTATTGCCTTTGCCAACCGTTGTAAACCACCAGTTACCATCACCATCTCGTGTAAAATGATTCATTTGTGGTGCCCAGCGGGGGCTTGCAGTCAGCTCTGATATTCTCAAGTACATGGCATACAGTGCAGATAATATAAACAGTGTCCGCTCATGCTCTATTGGTGCGGATTCTGCGATTTTTTGTGTATTCTCAACAACATATTGCCACTGAAGCTCAGATAAACGCCGTATTTTCATAGGGCCTTGGCTTTTACGAATAAATCGACTTTTTTGTCGAATTAAAGCAAATGGGTTGCTGCGTACATGTTCTTCTTGCACCAAATATTGATAAAAACTACTTAAGATAGCAAATAGCTCACGCAGGGAGCTTTGAGAGAGCTCAAAGTTTTTAATTTCAGGACTTTTTCCGCGCCTGTGTGCAGCTTTAGATACGGTTACAACATAGGGGCGCCACACAAGATTGGGCACGCGTAGCGCATTTTCATTAATAAAACGTGCTGGCTTTGAGGTGCCAATCCAATGCTTAGGTGGTGCTTGAGAAAATTCAATAAATGCTTCAATGTCTTCGCGCCCTAAATCGGCGAGTGATTTATTGGCAAGCAAAAAGCTCCAATGCAAAAAACGTTCTACTTCACGTCTGTAGCCATTGAATGTGCCTTGACTGCCTTTGTAGGCCAATAAAAATTGTGCTGATATTGCAATGTCATCTAAGTTATAGACAGCATCAAGATAAGCCCAGCTACTTTCTTCTAATTGCAGTTCTAGCTGCGCAAGCGTATCAAATAAAGGCTTAGGGGAGGGTATAGTGCTCATAGGTTCTTATCATGCGTAATTATGTGACGTTCTGCAAGCATTCAATTATTTAAAAAAGCTTCAGAGGCAGTAGGCGTGTCTGGGGTGACAACAGATGAACTGGTTTTTTTTGCATTAAGAAAAACGAGTCTGGCAGTATCTGTCGCCTCAAAACTTTGAGAATGAATGTTATAAATGGGTGAGCAATATTCGCCGTCGAAATTTAATTGCATCGTATTTTCTACAAACAGCATAATGCCATCAAGATCAGTTAGGCCATATAACCAGATATTTAGTTCTTCTATTTGAGTTGGTTCTAATGTAGCAAGGTAGTTAATATCTAGTTTTTTAATTAGACAATATGTTGTTATATGTTCGGAAAGAAAATTTTGTATGTTTTTATTAATCGGGTGATTAAACGTAAGTGATAAAAGCATCGGGTGTATTTTATCCTCTAAATGCTTATTAAAACTATCAGATAATGCTTTTTCATCTATTAATTGACTGAGTTTTTTCGATAAAAGTGTAATTTCTGCACTGCTATACATGATATACCGTCCTGGTTTTTTGTGCTTTACGTGTGAGGATAGAGTCTTTTGATAAACATCAGCCCGTTTTTTTCCATTATTTTAACATGTGTATCCAGGGGGATGTTTATTGCCTGCTCTTTTATTGTAAAAACATCAGAAGAAAGCAAAGATTTTACTTGATATTGCCAGGTTGCTGCATGGGAAGATAAGAGGCCATATTCTATTAGGCCAGCACCACTGGCGGCGGTTACTCCAGCGACACCACCAATAACGCCGCCGGCAGCTGCACAAGTAAGCACCTAGGTAACGCGACTTGTTCGCGTTACCTAGAGGATTTTTAGCATAAAACTGGATGCCTCGTATAAAACGAGGCACGTCGGCGGTTACTACGAAGGTCAATTTAAATTTAATTCACTATAAAACTTGCATCTTGAAGTGCACTGGGTATAGCAGAAAATCCATCTGTAATTTTATCTCTTTCAGATAAATCGTGGGGTGATGGGAAATTTATGCTCGCTGCAGTGGAGCGAGGTGGAGAAGAACTATCTTTTATGGCATATGTCTCAGGAGAATTGCAGCATGACAGGGATTTTACTCTCGATGCGATAAGGAAAAATGCAGATGTATTGAAATATATCTGCAGCAGACCAGTATTACTGGGTGACGCAGGCTTTATGCTTGATGCAGTGGAACGAAATGCAGATGCAACTAGATACCTCTCACTAAAATTACAGGTTAAAGATGGTTTATGCTCGATGTAGAAGTAAGAAAACAAAATCATGCGAACTGTGTAGCACAAGCAAGAGAGGACAAGAGTGCCGCTACCTCGTGATAGATTCCGGGACATCCAAGTCCCCGAAATAGACTCGTCAACGCGGCAAGTATTTTGGCCTCGACTGTCCTGCGTCTGACATTTTTGCGCTAAACACGCCAAGAAAAATGTCCTCCCAATGACTCTACGCCTGCATAAAGATTTTCTAACATCCCTTCAGGCTGGTTAAAAAATCGTAGACTATCTCGGACTAAACGCTTCAGCCTTCAGCCTTCCATGGCGTTCAGCGAGCGTAGATTTACTTTAGATATTCTTTTCTGTACAGTCCTTTTGCTGAAATGCATTATCTTATGAACGGTGGTTGTTTATGGTAAAAGGAACACGTTTTTTCCCCAGTGGTCCAAGTGAAATTGAAAAAGATTCCCCGGCCTTTTTTTGGGGTGCAGTGGAAGGAAATATAGATATTATTCGAGACGCCTCATTAAGATTGCGGGGTAGCAGAGAGTTTATGCTCACCGCAGTAGAGTTAGGCGGAGCCGATGTATTTCAATACGCTTCATCAGAGTTACGGAATGATAATGATTCGATGCTTGCTGCAGTAAAGATTGGTGGCGTTGCTGTACTTCAATACGCCTCATTAATATTACAGGGCGATGAGGATTTTATACTCTCTGCAGTAGAAGTAGGAGGGGCTGATTCACTTCGATACGCTTCGCCAAGGTTATGGAATGATAGTGATTCTATGCTTGCTGCAGTAGAGCTTGGTGGCGTTACTGTACTTCAATACGCCTCATTAATATTACAGGGCGATAAGGATTTTATACTCTCTGCAGTCGCATTAGGTGGGACCGATGCATTTACATACGCCTCACGAAGGCTACGAGGCGATAGTGACTTTTTTCTCGAGGCACTGGAACTGGAAGGAGGGCTTATTAAATACGCGCCCTTGGTATTACGAGATGATAGGGCGTTGGTTCTTGATGCAGTGGGACGAGGTGGAGCGCATGTATTTCAATATGCTTCATTACGATTACAGAATAATGCGAAATGCGTGTTCGATATAGTCGAACGAGCTGGAGTACATGCATTTCAATATGCTTCACCAGCATTGCGGGACAATTCGGACCACGTTCTTGATGTAGTGCGAAAAGGAGGGCCTCATGCCATTAAATACATCTCAGAGAGACTAAGAAACGACGGGGACTTTATGCTCGCTGCAGTGGAACTGGGTGGCCCGGATGTATTGCAATACGCCTCACTAGGATTACGGAGTGATAAGCGCTTAATTTTCGAAGCATTGGAGCGAGGTGTAGTCGATATATTTCAGCATGTCTCTTGTAGTTTACGAGATGATGCGGACTTTATGCGCTTGGCTGTGGAATTGCATTTAGATGCAATTAAATATCTCTCGCCAAGATTACAAACTGACGATGCATTTATAGATGTAATAAAACAGAATGGTGTGGACTGTGTAGCTGTGGAAGAAGGTACTGAAAACACCTCAAAAAGATGCAGGTTTGTTTAGGTAGGCCTGGAGCGTGATCTGCAGAGTAATCTGCTTATGGAAAAGCCAGCAGTTTGGATTAGAGCTGAGAGAAATAGCTCCCCCGTGCCGAATTCTAATACTGGTGATTATGCGAGTAATCACCAGTATCAAGGCTGTTTATTCCTCTCTTATCGTTGTACTTCATTGCTTTCTTTAATTAAGTCATATTTATTTCATGACACTTAAGTTCAAGTGCATGCCCTCCATATTTAATAATTACCTGCGTTCTTTTAAGCCTGGATTGCGTCGTTGCTACGCTGCCTCGCAAACTGACGTATCCCCACGAAATGCTTTAAATTATCCCTATGAAATTATGCTCCGAAATAACTCAACTCAACCGAAAATCTGTCTTTCCCGCGCAGGCGGGAATCCATTCATCAAAGTAAACCAATAGATAAATTAAGCCACTAAGGCTTGTTTTGCTTAGTTAAT
>JAHZKG010000083.1 GCA_022600515.1 Gammaproteobacteria bacterium | reverse complement strand
TGTTGAAATGGTAATGCCTGGCGATAATGTAAAAGTCGAAGTGTCATTACAAGCACCGATTGCTATGCATGAAGGGCTTCGTTTTGCAATTCGAGAAGGTGGCCGTACCGTAGGTGCGGGTGTTGTGTCTAAAATCATCGAGTAACGAAATATGACTAATAATCAAAATATTAAAATTCGTCTGAAGTCGTTTGATCATCGAATGATTGATACGTCAACACGCGAAATTGTAGAAACAGTCAAAAGAACCGGCGCTCAAATTCGGGGTCCTATTCCATTGCCTGTGCGAAAAGAAAAGTTTTCTGTGTTGATTTCACCTCATGTCAATAAAGATGCGCAAGATCAATATGAGCTGCGTACACATTTGCGATTGGTGATTATTATAAATCCAACTGAAAAAACAGTAGATGCACTCATGAAGCTTGATTTAGCTGCAGGGGTTGATGTGCAAATTAGTTTGGATGATTAACAGGATAGAGTGACGTTTTTAAGAGGGGTTACGATAATGATCGGTTTATTAGGCCGGAAAGTCGGTATGACACGGGTATTTACACCAGAGGGACAGGCAATTCCTGTTTCTGTGGTTTATGTAGAGCCTAATCGTGTTTCACAGATGAAAGAAGCGTCTCGCGATGGTTACAGCGCGATTCAGCTGACCGGCGGAACAAAAAAGACAAGTAAAGTCAGCAAACCTATGGCAGGTCATTTTGCAAAGGCAAATGTTGATGCTGGCGATATGTTGTGTGAGTTTCGTATGGATTCTATTGAAGGCTATACCTTGGGGCAGTCACTCAAAGTAGATGATGTGTTTTCAATGGGCCAAATGGTTGATGTGTCAGGTGTTACCAAAGGTAAAGGTTTTGCTGGTGTGATTAAGCGGCATAATTTTGCCATGCAAGATGCAACACACGGTAACTCATTGTCTCATAGAGCACCTGGGTCGATTGGTCAAAACCAAACGCCGGGCCGTGTATTTAAAGGTAAGAAAATGGCAGGGCAAATGGGTAACAAACGTTGCACAGTCCAAACGCTTGAAGTTGTCCGTGTGGATGCTGAACGTCATTTGCTATTGATTAAAGGCGCTATTCCTGGTGCACCTGGCGCGCGAATTGAAATTAAGCCTGCTGTTAAGACGCGTGAAGGGAGTAACTAATGGAACTCATGATAAAAGATACAAAAACAGCCGTTGAAGTGAGTGATTCAGTATTTTCTTGCGATTATAACGAAGGGTTAGTTCATCAAGCCGTTGTTGCTTACATGAATAAAGCTAGAAGTGGTAACAGTGCTCAAAAAACACGTTCGGAAGTTCGTGGTGGTGGTAGAAAGCCATGGGCTCAAAAAGGAACAGGACGTGCGCGTGCTGGAACCATTCGAAGTCCTATTTGGCGTTCTGGTGGTGTGACATTCGCATCTAAAAAACGGGATTACTCGCAAAAAATCAATCGTAAAATGTACCAAGGTGCTATGCGAAGTATTGTTTCTGAATTACAACGCAAAGGACATCTTATTGTTCTGAGTGATTTTCAGTGCAGCACTCCTAAAACAAAAGATTTTCTAACCAAAATGAACGGATTAGAAATCACAGGGGCCTTGATTATAGTTAAAGAGTTGGGTGAATTTGAATATTTGGGTTCACGTAACTTGCATGCTTTTGATTTGAGAGATGTTGTTTCTATTGATCCTGTTAGCTTACTTCGTTATGAGAACGTTCTGATAACAGAGGAAGCACTGAAAGCATTAGAGGAGCAGTTACAATGAATCCTGAACGCGTAATGATGGTTTTGCTTGAGCCAATCATATCTGAAAAAGCGACACGAGTTGCAGACAAGTCAAAACAATTTGTATTTCGTGTTTTGAAAACAGCAACAAAGGCTGAAATCAAGCAAGCCGTAGAGCATTTGTTTGAAGTGAGTGTTAAGTCAGTTTCTGTTCTGAATATGGCTGGAAAGAGAAAACGTTTTAGACAGACTGAGGGGAAACGCTCAGACTGGAAAAAAGCATATGTCTCGCTAGCACCCGGACAAGAAATTGATTTCACCGTGACTGAATAAGGCAGAATGAGATGGTATTATTAAAATCAAAGCCAACCTCTCCTGGTAAACGGGGTGAGATACGTGTAGTGCACCGAGATATTCATAAGGGCAAGCCGTTTGCAGCTTTATTGGATTCAAAAAGTAACAGTGGTGGACGTAATAATCAAGGACGTATTACGGTACGTCATATTGGTGGTGGAAGCCGTAATAAATACCGTGTTATCGACTTTAAGCGTCGGAAAGATGGTATTGAAGGATATGTAGAAAGACTTGAGTATGATCCTAATCGCTCGCCTCTTATTGCATTAATTCTTTACAAAGACGGTGAACGGCGTTACATTATCGCTCCGGCAGGTTTAGCTAAAGGCGATATAGTCGTTAGTGGAGATAATGCACCCATTGCGACGGGTAATTGTTTACCATTAAAAAATATTCCTTTGGGTACAACGATTCATTGTGTTGAGTTAAAGCCAGGTCGTGGCGCTCAGATGTTAAGAAGTGCTGGCGTAAGCGGACAGCTTATAGCTAGAGAAGGCGCATACGCGATGGTTCGGCTGCGGTCTACTGAGGTTCGTAAGGTACTATTAACGTGTCGTGCGGTTATTGGTGAGGTAGGAAACAGTGAACATAATTTACGGTCTTTAGGTAAAGCCGGTGCCAATCGATGGCGCGGTGTACGTCCTACAGTTCGTGGGGTTGCAATGAACCCTGTTGATCACCCACATGGTGGTGGTGAAGGACGCACATCAGGTGGTCGACATCCGGTCTCACCTTGGGGTGTGCCAACCAAAGGTTATAAAACGCGAAGCAATAAACGAACTGATAGGTTTATTGTTAAGAAGCGAAAGAAAAAATAATTACTTGAGAGGGTATTAATGTGGCTCGTTCTGTAAGAAAAGGTCCTTTTATTGACCAGCATCTATTAAGTAAAGTAGAGGCTGCTGTATCAGAAAAGTCAAAAAAGCCGATTAAAACGTGGTCTAGACGTTCAACGATTTTTCCTGAAATGATCGGTTTGACGATTGCAGTTCATAATGGGAAAGATCATGTGCCTGTCTATATTACGGATAACATGGTTGGACATAAATTGGGTGAGTTTGCCATAACTCGTACGTTTAAAGGCCACTCTGGTGACAGAAAGGCTAAAGGTAAATAGAGGCAACTGATGGAAGTAACAGCAAAATTAAGACATGCTCCTCTGTCTGCACAAAAAGGCCGTTTGGTTGCAGATATGGTTCGCCAAATGAGCGTTTCAAATGCAATGAATGTGCTTCAGTTCACCCCTAAAAAAGGGGCTGTAATGATGCTTAAATTGCTTGAGTCGGCTATTGCGAATGCAGAAAACAATTTTGGAGCCGATGTTGATGCTCTAAAAATTGGTGTTGTGTTCGTGGATGAGGCGCGTACATTGAAGCGTATGCGTGCTCGAGCAAAGGGGCGTGGAAATCGAATTTCGAAGCGCACATGTCATATTACCCTTAAAGTATCTGACGGAGAATAAGCATGGGACAAAAAGTAAATCCAATCGGCATCCGTCTTGGGATTGTGAAAGCTTGGAATTCTAACTGGTTTGCAACGAAAAAAAATTATGCAACCTTGTTAAACCAAGACATCGATCTTCGGAAACATTTGAAGAAAAAATTAGCTGCTGCTGCTGTAAGTCGCATTCAAATTGACCGACCGGCTAACAATGCTGTGATTACGATTCATACTGCACGTCCAGGGGTATTGATTGGTAAAAAAGGCGGTGGGATTGAAGCGCTTCGTGCTGAAATTTCAAAAAAATTAGGCGTTCCTGTTCATCTAAATATCCAGGAAATTCGAAAGCCTGAGCTTGATGCAACCTTGGTCGCTGAAGGCGTCGCGCAGCAATTAGAGCAGCGTGTTATGTTTAGGCGTGCTATGAAGCGTGCCGTTAATGCTGCAATGAAGTCAGGTGCTAAAGGCATTAAAGTTACAGTTGGTGGTCGTTTGGGTGGTGCTGAAATTGCCCGCTCTGAGACATATCGAGAAGGACGCGTTCCTTTGCATACTTTTCGTGCCGATATTGATTATGGAACCGCTGAGTCCAAAACTGCTTATGGGATCATCGGTGTCAAAGTCTGGATTTTTAAAGGTGAAGTATCACCTCATAAAAACCGCCAAGACGATGGCAGCAAGTAAGTGAGGATGAACCAATATGTTACAACCAAAACGAACTAAATACCGAAAGCAAATGAAGGGCCGAAATCGTGGGCTTGCTCAACGTGGCTCTACTGTTAATTTTGGACAATTCGGATTAAAAGCGGTAGGACGTGGTCGTTTAACGGCTCGTCAAATTGAAGCCGCACGACGTGCTTTAACACGTCATATTAAGCGGGGCGGAAAAGTATGGATTCGTGTTTTTCCAGACAAACCCATCACTCAGAAACCACTTCAAGTAAGACAGGGTGGCGGAAAGGGGAGTGTTGAGTATTGGGTTGCTCAAATTCAACCAGGTAGAATGTTGTTTGAAATCGAAGGGGTTTCTCGAGAGCTTGCTATAGAAGCATTTGATCTCGCAAAAGCCAAACTTCCTTTTAAAGTAGCGTTTGCCGAACGGACGGTGATGTAATGACTAGACTAGCTGAACAAGTGAAAAAGTTAAAAGCGATGAGCGTTGATGAGTTAAAGAACGAGCTTCTTTCTCTTAGAAAAATACAATTTTTACTTCGGTTACAACGAAAAAACGAGGGTGCGTTAGCACAGCCCCATCAAATAACCGAAGCACGCAAGCAAATTGCTCGGATAAAAACATTGATGACTGAGAAAGCAGGTGAAGCACATGTCAACTAAAGAAACGAAAGAAACAACTATTGTTGGTAAAGTTGTGAGCAATAAGATGACAAAGACAGTTGTTGTATCTGTTGAGCGTTTAGTTAAGCATCCAAAATATGGAAAGCTACTAAGGCGTCAAACAAAACTGCACGTGCATGATGAAGCGGGTATTTGTCAAATAGGAAATACTGTTAGAATTCGTGAGTCTAAGCCCATTTCTAAGCTCAAAAACTGGGTTCTTGTTGAGGTTGTTTCTTAATCTTTACATCAAGATATAATTGACTTTAAAAATACCTGAAGGGCTGGTATAATAACCAGCCGTTTTCTGGTCGACTGTTAGAGCTGGAGAGTAAAATGATACAAATGCAGACAGTGCTTGATGTCGCTGATAACAGCGGTGCACGTAAAGTCATGTGCATCAAAGTATTGGGTGGTTCACATCGCCGTTATGCACGGGTAGGTGATGTGATAAAAGTAAGCGTGAAAGATGCAATTCCTAGAAGTAAAGTGAAGAAAGGTGTTGTGATGAATGCAGTTGTTGTTCGAACAGCAGCAGCAGTTCGTCGTGATGATGGTTCTGTGATTCGCTTTGATGGAAACGCGGCTGTCTTGTTGAATGCTCAACATGATCCTGTGGGAACACGTATTTTTGGCCCGGTGACCCGAGAGTTAAGGGAGCGATTCATGAAAATCATCTCCTTGGCTCCAGAAGTCTTGTAATTAAGGGATATGTCATGAAACGTATTAAAAAGAATGATACAGCCATTGTAATTACTGGAAAAAGCAAAGGCCATATTGGTAAAGTGCTACGTGTTGTTGGTAGCAAAGTGTTGCTTGAAGGGGCGAATTTGGTGAAGAAGCACGTAAAGCCAAATCCTCAGAAGCAGGAAAAGGGTTCAATTCGCACACAAGAGTCACTCTTGCATTGTTCTAACATAGCCCTGTATAATCCTGACACCAAAAAAGCAGATAAAGTCGGATTTAGACCTGTCGAAAAAGATGGGAAAATGCGACGGGAACGTTATTTTAAGTCCAATCAAGCATTGGTCGATCAGGGGTAATGGGATAATTAAGATGGCTAATTTAAAAAAACTATATCAAGAAGAAATTGTCACGTCATTGATGAAAGCATTCAGTTACACCAATGTCATGCAAGTGCCAAAGCTTGAAAAGATTACATTGAACATGGGTGTTGGTGAAGCGGTTAATGACAAGAAAATTATGAAGTTTGCGCTAGATGACATGACACGTATTGCAGGACAACAACCTGTAACAACCTTTGCGAAGCGTTCGCTTGCAGGGTTTAAAATTAGAGAAGGTTGGCCTATCGGTTGTAAGGTCACTTTGCGTGGTGTTCGTATGTATGAATTTCTTGAGCGTCTGATTTCGATTGCCTTGCCTCGTGTTCGTGACTTTAGAGGGTTGAATGCTAAGTCATTTGATGGTACAGGTAATTATTCGTTAGGGATTCAAGAACAAATCGTTTTTCCTGAAATTGATTTTGATAAAATTGATTGCATTCGGGGGCTTGATATTGCTATTTCAACAAGTGCAAAAACAAATAAAGAAGCACGCGCTTTGTTGGAAGCATTTAAATTCCCATTGAAAAAAGATAATGAACGAAAATAAAAGGTGTCATTGTGGCTAGAAAAGCAATTTGTCAAAGAGAGCTTAAAAAAGCGAAGTTGGTTGAGAAATATAAACAGCGCCGGGTAAACCTGAAGCAGAAGATTAAGTCTTCTTCAGATCCAGCTGAAATTGCAGTTAGTTTAGAAAAACTGCACAAGCTGCCGGTTAATTCGAGTCCTTCTCGATTAACAACGCGTTGTCAGCAATGTGGTCGACAACATGCAGTGTATCGGAAATTTGGATTGTGTCGAATTTGTTTACGCCAGCAATTGATGATCGGTAATGTTACCGGTGCTCGAAAGTCAAGCTGGTAATTTTAAAAATTGGAGAGCTGCCGTGAGTATGCAAGATCCTATAGCGGATATGTTAACAAGAATTCGTAATGGACAACAGGCGAATCATCAGCACGTGATGTTGGTCTCGTCTAATCTCAAAGAAGAGATTGCGCGTGTCTTAAAAGAAGAAGGCTATATCGCTGATTTTAAAGTGGAGCCTTCTGAAAGTAATTTGAAGTCACTGACTTTGAAACTGAAATATTATCATGGGCGTCCAGTGATTGATCGTATTAAGCGTATCAGTCGTCCCGGACTTCGTGTATATAAAGCAGTTAAAGATTTGTCTTCAATCCCAGGTTTTGGGGTGGCGATTTTATCAACTTCACATGGCGTAATGAGCCATTTGCGTGCCTTGAAAAATGGGGTGGGTGGTGAAGTGATTTGTGAAGTGGCTTAATAGGAACGAGGATAGAGATGTCAAGAATAGCCAAAGCACCAGTGCTTTTACCTTCAACCGTTGAGTTGATCGTTGAGCCAGGATGCGTGATTGTTAAAGGTCCCAAAGGTGTTGTGACGACGCATTGCCACCATTTAGTGGCTGTGACGCGAGCTGACGATGCGCCGAATGAGGTGTTGTTTGCACCTGTGTCATCTGATCCTAAAGGATGGGCGTTTGCCGGGACTGTTCGTGCTTTAGTAAGTAATGCCGTTCATGGGGTTACAGAAGGTTTCAGTGTGACTTTAGAATTGGTTGGTGTTGGTTACCGAGCGCAAGCTCAAGGGAAAAAAATAGCGTTGTCGCTTGGTTTTTCTCATCCAGTATCTTATCTGCTTCCTGATGATGTCACTGCGGAAATTCCTAACAACACCACGATTGTATTAAGTAGTTCAAATAAACAACGTGTAGGACAGGTGGCTTCAGAAATTCGTGCCATAAGACCTCCAGAGCCTTACAAAGGCAAAGGAATACGTCGCGCGGATGAAGTGATTATTACGAAAGAAGCGAAGAAAAAATAGGGTGTAACTGATGGCAACTAAAGAACGAGCTCGAATCCGACGGGGTTCAAAAACAAAGGCAGTAATCTGTCGATCTGGACGACCTCGATTGGTTGTCTATCGTAGCGCCAGTCAAATTTATGCGCAGATTGTGGTTCCAACCGAAAAAGGTGATCGCGTACTGGTCTCTTGCTCAAGTCTTGAGAGAGATGCAAGAAAAACAATCAAGGGCAATAAAGTAGAACGCGCATTTCAAGTTGGACAATTACTGGGGCAGCGTGCAAAGGCACTTGATTTGGTTGAAGTCGCATTTGATAGGTCCGGCTATAAATACCATGGTCGAGTGAAAGCTTTGGCTGATGGCGCGCGCGAAGCGTTGACTTTTTAAGGAACAATTATGGCATTTGACGATTCAAAAACAGACGGTTATCAAGAAAAATTGGTTTCTGTTCAGCGTACAGCAAAAGTTGTGAAAGGAGGCCGTGTTTTTGGCTTTGCAGCTTTGGTCGTAGTTGGTGATGGTAAAGGTAAAATTGGCTACGGTCGCGGAAAAGCCCGTGAAGTGCCAGTTGCCATTCAAAAAGCAATGGACCATGCGCGACGCAATATGGTCTATATACCGTTAGCTGGAAAAACAATTCACCATACAATTGTTTCTAATTTTGGGGCCTCTAAAGTATTTATGAAGCCTGCGAGTGAAGGAACCGGTGTGATTGCGGGTGGTGCGATGCGAGCAGTGCTTGAGGTGCTGGGCGTTGAAGATATTCTGGCTAAAAGCATGGGGTCAACCAACCCAACAAACGTAGTGCGTGCAACTATTGGTGCATTAACACGTATCGGTACGCCTGATTATGTGGCAGCGAAACGTGGAAAAACCGTTAAAGAAGTGGTGGAAGGTTAATCATGAATAAAAAAACTGATAGTCAAGTTAGCCAAATTAAAGTCACTTTGGTTAAGAGTTTGATTGGTCGTTTGCCGAAGCATATTCTTATTGCGAAGCAATTAGGTCTTAAACGAATCAATAGCACAGTTGTTCATCGTGATATTCCAGCCATTCGTGGCTTGGTTAATCAAGTGATTTATTTGCTACGGGTTGAGGAGAATATCTAATGAATTTAAATACTTTATCACCTGAGCCAGGTTCTAAGCCATCTAAAACACGTGTAGGCCGTGGTATTGGCTCTGGGTTTGGAAAGACCTGTGGGCGAGGACATAAAGGTCAAAAAGCACGTTCAGGTGGGTTTCATAAAATTAACTTTGAAGGTGGGCAAATGCCTATCCAACGTCGTTTGCCTAAGCTTGGTTTTACCTCTCGAGTGGGCCGAACTGTTGATCAAATCACATTGTCTGAGCTTTCAAAAATCACAGCTGATGTTGTAACGCTTGAAGAAATTCGTGCCGCTGGTCTTATACATGCAAATATTCGCGACGTTAAAATTATATTGTCCGGTGAGTTAACGAAAAAAGTGATGGTCAAAGGATTGCGTGCGACCAAAGGTGCCCTTGCGGCAATCGAAGCACAAGGTGGTAGTGTTGAAGCATGAGTAATAAAGATTCGAAGCGCACGTCAAGTAATGGTGGGATAGCCGAGCTGAAAGTTCGGCTTCTCTTTGTACTGGCAGCTATATTAGTGTATCGATTAGGTGCGCATATTCCTGTTCCAGGGCTTGATCCGCAAAAACTAGCGAATCTTTTTTCTGATCAACAAAATACAATATTTGGTTTGTTTAATATGTTTTCTGGTGGCGCACTTTCACGGGTGACCGTTTTTGCCATTGGCATTATGCCTTATATTACAGCCTCTATTGTTATGCAGTTATTTTCAATGGTTGTCCCCGCTCTTGAGCAACTCAAAAAAGAAGGTGAGTCTGGGCGACGAAAAATAAATCAATATACGCGTTACTTTACTTTGGTTTTGGCTATATTCCAGTCGTTTGGTATGGCGCGCTGGCTTGCCGGGCAGCATATTGCGCTCACAACGGATGTATCTTTTTATATTACAGCTGTGATTACACTGGTGACAGGCACGATGTTTCTGATGTGGCTGGGAGAGCAGATTACAGAAAAAGGCATAGGTAACGGTATATCACTGATTATTTTTTCAGGTATCGTCTCTAATTTACCTCATGCGATTGCGTCTGTATTTCAACAAGTACGTGAAGGGCAAATGCAAGCATTAAGTTTAATTATTATCGCAGCTATTGTTGCCGTCGTAACCGGCTTTGTTGTGTTTGTTGAGCGTGGACAACGCCGAATTCGTGTGAACTATGCACAGAGAACACAAGGTAAGCGCGTGTATGCTGCGCAAACCAGTCATTTGCCATTGAAAATAAATATGGCCAGTGTGATTCCTCCTATTTTTGCTTCAAGTATTATTTTAATCCCTGGCACAGTCGCTCAATTTTTCGGGCGCGGTAAGGGTATGGATTGGCTCGCTGATGTTGGTATGGCGCTTACACCAGGTCAACCGTTATATTTAATTATTTATGCTGCGGCAATCATGTTTTTTGCCTTTTTCTATACAGCATTAGTCTTTAATCCTAAAGATACAGCGGATAATTTGAAGAAATCAGGTGCTTATATTCCAGGAATTCGTCCAGGTGAGCAGACAACGCGTTATATTGATGCTATCATGACGCGCTTGACTTTTGTTGGGGCTTTATATTTGGTGTTGGTGTGTTTGCTTCCGCAACTTTTAATGAGCACCTGGCATGTACCGTTTTATTTTGGCGGCACATCGTTACTTATTATTGTTGTGGTCATCATGGATTTTGTAGCACAGGTTCAAGCGCATTTAATGGCCGGACAGTATGATTCTTTAATGAAGAAAGGTAAGGTCAAAGGGACGGGTTTACCAGGTCTTTTGTGATTAATAGTGGAGTAGTTCAATGAAAGTAAGAGCATCGGTTAAGCCTATGTGCCGTCATTGTAAGGTGGTAAAACGGCATGGAGCAGTTCGTGTGATTTGTAAAGAACCACGACATAAGCAAAGGCAAGGGTAAGATCGCTTGATTTTAAGGTGTGAAACGAGTATCTTCTGTTCCCTTCCAACAGAAGTGACATAGTGTTCGGAGAAATGAATGGCACGTATAGCAGGTGTAAACATTGCAGATCACAAACATGTGGTGATTGCACTGACTTCAGTTTATGGCGTTGGAAATTCTAGCGCAATCAAACTTTGTCAGCAGACAAACATAGAACCCTCTAGAAAGGTTTCTCAATTAACGGATGCAGAGCTTGAGTCTTTGCGTACGGAAATTGGTAAAATGACCGTCGAAGGCGATTTGCGCCGTACGGTAACGATGAACATCAAGCGATTGATGGATCTCGGTTGTTATCGTGGTCTTCGCCACCGGCGTGGTTTGCCGTTGCGCGGACAACGGACGAAAACCAATGCGCGTACGCGGAAGGGTCGTCGTAAATAGCACGAAAATATTTAATTTTTCATCTAGGAAAAAGTGATGGCTGTTAATAAGGCAAAACAAAAGAAGACGCGTAAAAAAATTAAACGCGTTGTATCAGACGGGATTGTTCATGTGCATGCCTCGTTCAATAACACAATTGTAACGTTTACCGATCGTCAGGGTAATGCGTTATGTTGGGCAACATCTGGTGGTTCAGGCTTTCGCGGATCGCGAAAAAGCACACCGTATGCAGCTCAGATTGCAACTGAACGTGCGTCAGCAACAGCAAAAGAGTATGGCATGAAGTCTGTTGCTGTATTTGTTCATGGGCCAGGACCCGGTCGTGAGTCTACGATTCGAGAACTGATTTCCCAAGAGTTTAAAATTGTAGAAATTACAGATGTGACGGGTATTCCTCATAATGGCTGTAAGCCACCCAAAAAACGTCGCGTTTAAGTTGCAGGAGTGATTGATGGCAAGGTATCTTGGTCCAAAGTGTAGGCTTTCTCGTAGAGAAGGTGTTGATTTGCTGCTTAAAAGTGGCGTTCGAGATCATAAGTCTAAATGTAAGTCAGAAAAGCAACCTGGACAGCATGGTGACAAGCGTCCGCGTATGGCTAACTACGGTTTGCAGTTGCGAGAAAAGCAAAAAATAAGACGCTATTATGGCGTGTTAGAAAAGCAATTCCGTAATTATTATAAAAAAGCAGCAAGCAAAAAAGGCTCAACGGGCGAAAACTTGATGGGACTTTTGGAAGGCCGTTTAGATAACGTTGTTTATCGTATGGGTTTTGCAAGCACACGTGCTGAAGCACGCCAATTGGTTTCTCACAAAGCGATTTTAGTGAATGATCAAGTGGTAAATATTGCCTCTTTTCTATTAAAGCCAGGTGATATCGTTTCTGTACGACAGAAAGCGCGTGAGCAAGGGCGAATTCAAGCGGCGATAGGCTTATCCGAACAGCGTGCTCCGTGCACCTGGATTACAGTAGAGTCAGCAACATTCAAAGGAACATTTGTCGCTTCACCTACTTTGGATGATTTGCCTGCTGATTTTAATATTAGCTTAGTAGTCGAACTTTACTCTAAGTAAACAAGTAAATGTGGAGGCCAAGAGCCCAATGTATATAGACATTAACGACATGTTGACGCCAAAAGCGCTCAAAGTGCAGTTTGATGCTCCAAATCATAGCCGAATTGTGCTTGAGCCACTGGAGCGTGGATTTGGACATACACTTGGAAACGCACTACGACGAATTTTAATTTCGTCAATGCCAGGGGCGGCGATTACTGAGGTTACTATTGACGGTGTTTTACATGAGTACAGCACCCTAGAGGGCGTTCAAGAAGACGTCATCAATATTTTGCTTAACTTAAAAGACGTTGCAATTAAAATGCATGCGGGTGAAACGGCAACATTGACCTTAAGTAAGAAAGGTCCGTGCCAAGTAACAGCAGGCGATATTCAGCTCTCAAACGATGTTGAAATAGTGAATCCAGACTTAGTTATTGCTAACGTTAACCAGCATGGTTCATTGGACATGACGTTAACTGTTGAAAAAGGGATTGGTTTCCATATTACTGATACGTTTGTTCGTTATCTTGAAGAAGATTTGCCCAAGAAAGCTGTGGGCAGTCTAAAAGTTGATAATACCTATTCGCCTGTCAAAAAAGTGGCATACTCTGTTGACAATGCGCGGGTTGAAAATCGAACAGACCTAGATAAGCTGACCATTGAGTTACAAACAGATGGGACGCTTGATCCAGAAGAAGCAATTCGTTTATCAGCAAATATATTACAACGTCAGTTGAAAGCATTTGTTGATATTAATCTGGAAGAAGTCGCTTCTGATGTAAATGAGCAGCATGGATTTGATCCTTTGTTGTTACGTCCGGTAGATGATTTAGAGCTTACCGTTCGTTCAGCAAACTGCTTGAAAGCAGAAAATATTTATTTCATTGGTGACTTGGTTCAAAAAAGTGAAAATGAATTATTGAAAACCCCGAACTTAGGCAAAAAGTCCCTCACGGAAATTAAAGACGTGTTGGCTTCTCGAACCTTGTCGTTGGGTATGGATTTAGAGAATTGGCCGCCTGAAAATCTTGGCGAGAGTAATTAGTAGGAGTTTTTATTATGCGTCACCGTCATACAGGGCGTGGTTTTGGTCGAACGAGTAGTCATCGTAAAGCGATGTTCTCGAACATGTGCAACTCATTGGTTGAGCATGAAATAATCAAAACAACCTTGGCTAAAGCAAAAGAATTACGGCGTTATATTGAGCCGTTAATTACCGCAAGTAAATCAGATTCAGTGGCATCACGTCGCTATGTATTTGATAGACTTCGTTCTAAAACATCAGTCGGTAAATTATTTACTGATTTAGGTCCGCGTTATCAAGAGCGCCCAGGTGGTTATGTTCGTGTTTTAAAATGCGGCCTTCGCTCAGGTGACAGTGCGCCTATGGCAATTGTTGAGCTGGTTGATAGACCTGAAGTGATTGATGCTGTTGAAGAAGAAATCATCGAGAAAAAAGAAACACCTAAAAAAACAGCAGAGCCTAAAGCGACAGCTAAAAAAGCCAAGCCTGTAAAAGCAGCAGCGCCTAAAGCCGAAGCTGAAAAAGCAGAAAAGCCTAAAAAAGCGGCTGAGTAAAGCTTTGATACATATCTCATTGGAGCCTGCATATTATCCGCGGGCACCAATGGGATTTAGTTTTTAGTGGCCTATGAACCGCCAAACACGAATTCTTTTTTTTGAGCGTCTTTCAGAACAAAACCCACATCCGACCACCGAATTAATCTATCACTCCGATTTTGAGTTGTTAATTGCTGTTATGCTATCAGCACAAACGACAGATATTCGCGTTAATCTTGAAACACCCGCGTTATTTGCTGCAGCCAATACGCCTGATGCAATATATGCCCTCGGCGAAGAAAAACTCAAAGATTATATTAAGCGCATTGGGTTATTTAATAGCAAAGCCAATCACATCATCAAAGCCTGCAACTTATTAGTCGAGTTACATCAAAGCCAAGTACCGAAAACACGGGAAGCCTTAGAAGGCTTACCAGGCGTTGGTCGAAAAACTGCAAATGTTGTGTTAAACACTGCGTTTGGTGAGCCGACCATGGCGGTTGATACCCATATTTTTCGTGTAGCCAATCGCACCGGCCTTGCCAAAGGCAAAACACCCTTAGCTGTTGAGCTAGGCTTGCTAAAAAATATCCCGAAAGCATTCTTAAAAGACGCACATCATTGGCTAATTTTACATGGCCGCTATGTGTGTACCGCGAGAAAACCACACTGTGAGAACTGCCTAGTTCGCGATTTATGTGATTACCCCAAGAAAACAGATCATTAAGAAATAATCAAACAAAGGTTAGCCCCGTAAAACCAGATTTTTCATGCGTTAGCTCATCATCTGCTTCTGCAGTATGCTCTGCGTTACCTGCGGTTATATACGTTTCTAGTTCATCCTCCTCTTCATTTGTATCTTTTCTTGTAGGTGTCTCTGGATTATTTCTTAGTAAGTTTTGAGTGTTGCTGGTGTTTTTTGATGTTTTCTTACAGCTATTTAAAGCGTCAGTTCCTCTTTGTAGTAAGCTAGAAGCCATTCCGATAGCTGTGCCGAAAACACAAGCGCCAGTGCAAGCGAACACAGCAGTAGAAAAAATAGCGACAACCGCCCACTCAATATCATTATTGCTTCCATCTGGACGCGGTGTCTCAATAGAAGAAAAAATCCCGAACCCCATACCGACGACGGCACCTATTTTAGCGCCATTACATATGCGCTTTAGCGTTTGCTCTTCTCTTGAATGAGTCATAGTTTATACTCGGCCTGACATTGAGTTTCAATATTAAGAGCATACGCTATCATCAGCCCCTAATCTAATTAGAATTTTAATTTCTTTTCCGTTATACTCTTTTTCCAATCGATCGCACATACAACGGAGAATCCTATGGCACGTGGTGTTAATAAAGTAATTTTAATTGGGCACATTGGTGCTGATCCTGATTTAAGATATATGCCAAGCGGCAATGCAGCAACAACCTTATCTGTTGCAACCAATGAATCTTGGAAAGATAAACAAACGGGCGAGCGTCAAGAACGTACAGAATGGCATCGTGTTGTATGTTTCAATCGCCTAGGTGAAATTGCTGGCGAGTATGTAAAAAAAGGCTCAAAAATTTATATTGAAGGCAGTTTGCGTACGCGTAAATGGCAAGATCAACAAGGGACCGATCGTTACACGACCGAAATTGTTGCTTCAGATATCCAAATGCTAGATGCCAAAGGCACGGTTTCAGGTGGTGATTTTCCAGATATGGACCAAAGTCGAGCACCAGCACCACGTGCGCAAGCTAAACCAAAAGCAGCACCGAGCGCACCACCCGCTGAAGCACTAGACGACGATATCCCGTTTTAGTTTGTGCTTGAAAACAGCCCTAATCGCATTGCTTAGGGCTGTTTTAGTTTGATTGAGCTAAATGCCTGTTTTGGCTTGATGATGATAAATTACTATGTAACGCAGTACCCAGCCATAAAGCAGCCATACACGCATTCATTATAAAAATGCCGGTCTCTCCATAGTGCGCATACAGCACCCCAGCAAGACTCCCGCCTGCAAAAATTCCTAAAAACTGACAGCTTGAATATACACCCATGGCAGTACCTTTATAATCAGCCGTTGTTTGCTTCGAAACCATCGAAGGCAGCATGGCCTCTAAAGCATTAAATGCGAGAAAATAAATAAACATTACAAAACAAAACATGGGCCAAGATAACCCGATTTGCATCAACATGAGCTGACTTAAAAGTGTGAGTGCTATGCTGCCTGAAAAAACAAGCTTACTTTTACCCCGTTTTTCGGCTAACAAAATCAACGGCATGGCTGCAATAAAAGCAATCACCAGCGTGAGTATATAAAAATGCCAAGGGGTTTCGAGTGTCTGGGCTGTTATCGCTGTTTGTAATCTCAGAGGCAAGATAAAAAACATGGCGGTTAGAATGGCATGCTGATATAAAATACCCAAATTAAGGCGTCTTAGAGCAGGCTCCTTGAGTACATGTAGCAAGCGTTTTTTCTGTGAAATCGGATTCAGTGCTGCAATGATTTCAGGTGTTGGAATAACCGTTTTTAATAGCAGTAAGCAGACACAAACAAGCACAAATGTAATGCCAAAAATACCAGGCAAGCCACTATGGTGCGCGAGTGGAGGGCTAATTACGAGCGCTAAATTAAACGAAAGACCAATACTTCCGCCAATAACAGCCATCGCGGCGGTTCGTTTGGATGCAGGGGTTAAATCAGCTAGCAGTGCCATTAACACACTGCCAATAGCCCCCATGCCTTGGAGAGTGCGTGCAATAATAACGCCAAGCATTGAGTCGGTCATGGCGCCTAGCGCGCTGCCTAGCGCAAATAAAAGCAGTCCTGCCGTGATGATTGGTTTTCGGCCGTATCTATCTGATAGCATGCCAAATGGAATTTGCAGCAACCCTTGGGTTAATCCGTAAGCGCCGAGTGCAAGTCCAATCAGGGCCGGGGTGGCTCCTTTTAATTGAGGTGCATACAGTGTAAAAACCGGAATCAGTAAAAACAAACCGAGCATACGGCATGTAAAAAGTAGTGAAATAGGTAAAACTGTTTTAATCCAAATTGATTTCATGAGGCGTCACGAGGTTGTTCGTAAATCGATGCGCAGATGGTACAAAGAACGAGCGCACAAGTAAAGAAGAATCATTGACATCTTATCCTTGTTCGCGTTAATTTGAGTCACTTTTTTATTGGAAGTTTTTGTTAGAAGGAAAAAGCATGACGGGCATACTAGAAAAAAAAGTAGCATTAATCACGGGCGGAGCACGCGGCATTGGACGCGCAACGGCCATGAAGTTAGCACATGCGGGTGTCGATGTAGCCATTGTTTATTTTAATAGCTCCGATGAAGCCGATATAGTAGTGGCTGAAATAAAAGCACTGGGTCGAGAAGCAATTGCTATTCAGGCAAACGTTGCCGACCATGCTTCCGTTAAAACAATGTTTGAGCTATTTAAGCAGCATTTTTCACAGCTTGATATTTTAGTGAGTAATGCAGCCAGTGGCGTATTAAAACCTGCACTCAAAATGTCAACTAAACATTGGCGCTGGTGCATGGAAACGAATGCATTGGCACTGAATCACTTGGTTACAGAAGGGCGTACTCTAATGGCCCCAGGTTCAAGTGTGATTGCTCTTTCCAGTTTAGGCGCACATCGAGCCATTCCTAATTATGCTTTTATTGGTGCATCTAAAGCAGCGCTTGAGTCATTGGTTCGCTCGCTGAGCCTAGAATTAGCGGTTGATGGTATTCGGGTGAATACAATTTCAGCCGGTGTGGTTGATACCGATGCATTAAAGCATTTTCCAAACCGTGAATCGTTACTGGATGAATATCACGCACGATCACTGGCCGGGCGCCCAATGACGCCTTCAGACGTTGCTGATGGTGTTTATTTGCTCTGTTTGCCTGAGTCTGCACTAATTATGGGACAAACGATTTTCTTAGATGCAGGGTATGCGATAACGGGCTGACTAGCATCTATCCCATCATCTAAAAACTTATGCTACAATTCGTAGCTTTTATACTATCTAAACATACGATGCGCTGAGGATATTGCATAATGAATCTAGAGACGGTTTTTCCTAAAGTTCAAGAAATTATTGCTGATGTATTGGTAATAGAAGAAAGTGAAGTCAGTTTAAGTGCGCGTTTAATTACGGATTTAGGCGCTGAATCGATTGATTTTTTAGATTTAGTATTTCAGCTTGAAAAAGAATTTTCAGTGAAAATTCCACGAGGCCAACTCGAAAAAAATGCACGAGGCAATCTAACCGAAGCTGAGTTTGAGCAAGGTGGCGTGCTTACAGAGCAGGGGCTTCAAGCATTAAAAATATATTTGAGTGAAGTGCCAAGTGAATATTTCACACCGAATATGAAAGTGAACGAAATTCCAATGCTCTTTACGGTTGAAACATTTTGTAAGCTAATCGTGCTTGCAAGAGAAGCGACCTCTGCAGAAGCTACCGCGGCATAGTCAGATGCATTTCTTATTTGTTGACTGCATCACCTTACTTGAGCCAGGCGGTAAAACGCTTGGCATCAAACATGTCACGCCAGATGATTATTATCTTATTAAAGATGAAACCTCGCGCCGTTGTTTTGTGCCCGCATTAGTCGGTGAAACAGTCGGGCAGCTTGCAGCCTGGAATGTGATGGTTAGTTGTGATTTTACTAAACGTCCTGTGGCAGGTATTGCTGATTATGCTCGGTTGCATCGTCCTGTGTACGTAGGCGAAACCTTGCAGCTATCGAGTGAGTTACAAAAGCTAGATGAGCAAATGGTGCAATATGTTGCCGAAGCACGTGTAGGCAGTGACGTTGTTTTTGAGCTATCTGCCCTTGGCCCTTTGTTGCCAATGGATACGTTCATTGAGCAAGACCTTGTGCGTGCACAATTTGATATGCTGAATCGACCGGCTGAATTCCCGCTTGAACAACCTGTATCTGAGCCTCTGTATGAGCTTGATGCCTGGGTTAGTCCGCGTGTCGAATCATTGGTGCAATTTGATAAAATATTACAGCACGAGCCCGGTGTTTTTATCTCTGCCGAAAAACGGATTACAATATCTGCGCCTTATTTCCAAGATCATTTCCCTAAAAAACCTGTTTTACCTATGACGATTTTGATGGAGTGTGTGATGTGCTTGGCGCGTGATTTTACGGGTGAAGCAAGCTTTGATGAAATTTATACTGTGCAAGAAATACGGCGAATAAAAATGAATGATTTTGTGACTCCAGGCGATGTGATTACCGCACAGTTAAAAATTAAATCGCATCAAGACGGCCTGCTTGTTTTGCAGTGTCGTGTGAGTCGGTTTGAGAAAAAAGTCTGTATATTAGAACTCGTAATGGCAGCCAAGGATATAAGTAAATGAAATCTAAACGTGTTGCAATCACAGGTCTTGGCGCTGTGACGCCTTTAGGAGCTGATGTTCAAAGCACCTGGCAGGCGTTAATGCAAAAACGCTCGGGCATGGCTGCTATTCAACAGTTTGATGCATCTGGCTTTCCTGTTCGTTTTGCAGCAGAAGTGAAAAATCATCAGCCACAATGTCATCGGACAGGAAAACACCACCGATTTACAATGCCGTTCACACAGTTCTCGCTAGATGCTGCAAATCAAGCATTGCTTGACGCAGGTATGTATCCTAAGCATCTTGCAAATCCTGCACGCTTTGGCGTGGTGACAGGAAGCGGCATGATGACCGGTGACTTTCAACACCTTGAGCGTTTTCAGCAGGCAACCGCACCTGCTGGTGATATTGACTGGGCCAGGTTAGCATCAGCAGGGGATGACTTTTATCGTTTAGATGATTTTGGACGCACAGCGTCTAACAGTGGTTTATCGCTTTTAATACAAGAGTTTGGCATGACAGGCTATGCCAATTCTGTGCATACTGCGTGTGCTTCAGGTGGGCAGGCGTTAGGCCTTGCCATGCAAGTGATCAGACGCGGCGAAGCAGATTATATGCTTGCGGGTGGATTTGACTCAATGATTAACCCATTAGGCGTTTCAAGCTTTTGTTTGCTCGGCGCGTTATCACCCAATAACGACTCCCCCGAAACAGCCAGCCGCCCTTTTGATGGCGCACGGAATGGATTTGTTTTAGGTGAAGGCGCTGCTTTTTTAGTGCTCGAATCCTGGGAAAAAGCCAAAGCGCGCGGCGCTCATATTTATGCTGAATTAGCAGGAGCTGGAAACAGCTTAAGCTCTTATCGCATCACGGATTCACATCCTAACGGCGATGGTGCAATTCAAGCGATAGCTGGTGCACTAAAAGATGGTGGCGTTAGCCCTTCAGAGGTTGATTATATTAATGCACATGGTACATCAACCAAAATGAATGATTTAAGCGAAACCAACGCAATTAAAGCCGTGTTTGGTGAGCACGCAAAACAAATACCGGTGAGCTCAACCAAGAGCCAAACCGGACACCTGATTGCAGCAGCCGGCGCACTTGAGGCGGTTGTTTCAACCCTCGCGATTCAAGCTGAAAAAATTCCCATGACTCAAAACCAAACCACGCCAGATTCAGATTGCGATTTAGACTATGTGCCAGAAGGCCCCCGAAATAAAGCACTGGGAGCCGTCTTGTCTAATTCATTTGGATTTGGAGGCTCAAACAGTTGTTTGCTCTTTAAGCATCCAGAGTTTGAGGAGCGAGGCGCATGAGTGATTTAAACCGTGTGTTTGTAACCGGTGTTGGTGCAGTCAGTGCTTGTGGACATAGCGCCGATGCACTCTGGGATGCGGTATTAGCCGGTGAAACAGGGATTGCCCCGATTAAAAATGCTAATCTTTCTTCTTGGTCGCATCAATTAGGGGGCGAGCTTAAAACCTATGAACCTAGAAAAATGTTACCCGATAGAAAATTATTAAAAGCCATTTCAAGACAAGATGTCTTAGGCATTCATGCCGCGACACAAGCACTTGAACAGAGTAACATCATGCCGTACCAACAAAGCCTGTCATCCACAGGGGCATTAGAAGCCTTTAACGATCAAACAGGGGTCTATGTGGGGTCGCCTGGCAATAAATATTATCAGCAATATGATTTCTTGCCCTTGATGTCAAAAACCAAAGGGGATATGCAAGCCTTTGGCCAGCAGTTTATGGATGAAGTGCATCCGATGTGGCTGTTACGTATTTTGCCTAATAACGTATTGGCTTATGTTGGGATTAGCCATGGCTTTAAAGGCGTTAACCATAATGTTGTGAACCATGCGACGGGCGGCATGCAAGCGTTACTTGAAGCCTATCATGCTATTCAAGCAGGAGATGCCGAGCGTATTGTTGTGGTGGCGTATGATGTCGGCACTGATGCGCAAGCTTTATTTTATTATGAGCGTTTAGGGCTACTAAGTGCTGAGCATCTTAATCCATTTGATGCATCACACAATGGCACAATTCTTGCAGAGGGTGCTGCGGCCTTAGTGTTAGAATCAGAAGCAAGTGTTGCGGCGCGTAATGCAACACCTTACGTTGAGTTAACCGGTGGCCTTGCGCGTACGGAATCGGCTGGCTTATTTTCTATTCAAACTGAAGGGGAATTACTGGGTAATCTCATCACCGATACATTAGAGGCCCAGCAATTAAATTCAGATGATTTGGCATGTATTATTGCGCATGCTAACGGCAATCCAAAATCTGACAGTAGTGAAGCACTGGCCATTCAGGTCATTCAAGGACATGCTAATATTCCTGTAACAGGATTTAAATGGGCCATGGGGCATACGCTCTGCGCCTCAGGTGTGATGGACGCCGTACTAGCAACTTATGCATTGCGCTCAAAAAAAATTCCAGGGCTTCCTGGATTTAATCAAGCAGCAGCTACATGCGAGCATTTAAATTTGTCACAAGAGACACGGATAATAAATCATAATGCGAAAAAACATGCGTTATTATTAAATCGCGGATTCGGTAGCATGAACACCAGTTTGGTGATGAAAGCCTGTGACTAAATTATCTCAGCAAATAGACGCCTTACCGGTTTCAGTAGCCGGTCGTTTGATAGCGGCCTGCCTGCCGTATCGAAAGCGCGTGATTTTAGAGAATATTAACCATGTGTTTGGTGAGCAACTCACGTCACATCAGAAATGGCATTTAGCCAAAGCCTTTTATTCGCATTTATTACGCTCGATTAAAGAAACGTTTCAATTGCGCCTGATGTCTGAGAAAAAACTCATGTCACGCGTTGAGGTTAAAGGCCATGAGCAAGTGCTTGATATAGCCGCTCAAAACAAAGGCGTTTTAATTCTAACGGGCCATTTTGGAAGTTTTGAATTTGCACCGATTGCAGGGATTTCAAAACTCAAACAATTTAGTGGTCAATTTCACTTTATTCGCCGAAAATTAGGCAACAAGCTGATTGAGCAGGTTTTGTTTCGCCGCTATTATCAAGCGGGCCTTCATGTGATTACCAAGGCAAATGCTTTGCAGCATGTTACTGAGGCGTTAGATAAAAATCATGCGGTGGTGTTTGTACTTGATCAGCATGCATCGATTAAAAATCGAGATGGAATTGCTGCTGAATTTTTTGGAAAAAAGGCAGGAACGTATCGAAGCCTAGCAACGTTTGCACGCCACACAGGGGTTCCTGTTGTACCTGCGTCAAGCTACCGAAAACTCAATGGCCAGCATGTGCTTGAGTTTCATGAGCCTATTTATTGGGCGGAGCATGAAGGAAATCATGCGGCGATTTATGAAAATACCTGTGGATACAACCGCGCGCTAGAGCGCATTATTCGTGCTCATCCTGAGCAGTGGTGGTGGATGCACCGCCGCTGGAAGCTTTAAAGCAGCTTGCCTTCATATATAAAAGTAGCAGGGCCTGTGAGTTTGATGGTGTCCGCCATGTCAGGCCACTCAACGGTTAAGTCACCACCGGGTAAGCTGACGCGAATGATTTTATCTAAGTCATAAAACCGTCGACCAACGGCGGCCGCTGCAACAGCGCCGCTGCCACAAGCATTTGTTTCACCCGCACCGCGTTCGTGCACGCGTAATTGAATATGGTTAGGTGCTTTAAATTCAGCAAAGCCAACATTGGTTTGTTCTGGGAATAACATATGGGTTTCAATTTCGGGGCCAAGGGTTTTAATTGGGGCAGCATAAATGTCATCAACCGGTATCACAACATGCGGATTGCCGATGGTGAGTGCGTGCATGGTAAGCCCTGGTTTGATTTCAGGGTTAGGTGCCCACACGGGGGTGCCCATGTCGACCGTGACGGTCTGATCTGAATTCAGATGAAGTTGCAGCTCAGTTGTTGTGGTTGCAACGGTTAAGCTGGTTTTCGATGAAAAGCCATAATGCTGAATAAAGCGTGCAAGGCATCGTGCGCCATTGCCACATTGCCCCACAGTACTGCCATCGGCATTAAAAATGCGATAGAAAAAATCAATACCCGGACGGTCACTTTTTTCAAGAACCAAGCATTGATCAAATCCAATCCCTGTATGACGGCAGCTGAGCTGTTTAATTTGCTTCGCTGAGCATTGAATGGATTGATTAATGGCATCAATCACCATAAAGTCATTGCCAAGGCCATGCATTTTAGTAAATTGAAGTGCCATGTTTTTGTTGTCCAGTGGTTGTATGTTTGATATTTTTATCCGGAAGGAATAACTCACCTTTTTGTCCGCAAGCGGTTAAAAGGCTGAGTAAAAAAACACTTAAAATAAATCGGTGCATGCTCATAATGCTCATGAATAGATTGTATTTTATAGTATAACGTAAAGCAGGTTATTGCATAAGGCCAGCATCTCAGCAACACACTCTAATATAAAAAAAGGGGAGGGTAAAAAAAGAGTACTGACTGCATTGAGCGGCCTACCTACACACTCTGGGGATTTGTCTTGAGCTGTTGATTGCTTTACTTGAATTCCAATCATAACACGCAGTGCTTTTGTTTT
Organism: Gammaproteobacteria bacterium; assembly: GCA_022600515.1. GTDB lineage: Bacteria > Pseudomonadota > Gammaproteobacteria > Legionellales > Legionellaceae > JAALKW01. Next base: position 21,284 of record JAHZKG010000083.1, on the reverse strand, counting down.
GCATACTCTCTCTGGAGCTGTGTCAATCATTCATTTGGAAGGCTCATTTGGTTTAGTCTTTTGATGCTGATCAAGACTTTCTTCGGGGCCGCGTATGGTTTCTTTGCTTGAGGCCTCTAAACTTTGTCCATAGTCATGGATGGCATCTGCTGGATCGCCCGACATGCCTTGACCAGGTCCACTTAATACGATTTTAGGTGCTTCTGACAGAGACTCTACGCCCCTCGGAGAATCCGGTCGGGCTCCGGATGCTGCGGAAGCGCTGGAGGCTTTAGCTGCATTGGCAGCAGGCCCTGAAGCAGACTCATTTAATTGTAAAAGTTCTTGTTCAGAAATCGTAGCGGATTGTCCATCGGGCGACACAACAAAACCATGCTTACTTAAAGTAGTCTTCTTATTTTCTGAGAGCGGCGTACCAAGTCGTCTACTAAAATTAATTTTAACCCCCCCATCCTCCATGAACGAAATGCCGCTCACTTTTGTTGAGGGGGTGCTAAAAAATGGCGCTCTGTAAGGTTTACCTGATGCATCAGCACCCTGAGGTTCACTTAACAGCTGATTTGTGACCATTGCTTTGGTTACAAGATCTAATTTTCCTGGCTTATCTAATAACTCATCAATGCGCTTGGGCTCTCCTTTGAGTGTAACCGGAGGAAATAATGCTTTGACATTTTCAACACGTGCATCAAAGCTTCTACGGCATGATGCAGCATCACTTCTTAACTGACGGACAGTAGGGTTGCCTTGGGCCTCCTCATTTGCTTTGGCAATGTCGTTAAACATACCTCTCATCTCATCTTCCTTTTTCAAGACATGTATAGCCCCTTTGACCTTCTCTTCATAGCTTGAGTCATTTATCACTGATTTATTTCTACCCATATAGTGACGTGAACTGCCGGGCATTTTAGCGAGAGGATTTGTCGGAGTTATATTAAGCGCGCCATCCATGCCAAAGTTACTCTCTTTCATGAATACTTGGTCAAAAATATAAAGCTGCTTACCCCCCTTTTCTCCTTTTACTAACCCCTTATTTTGACCATTTTTTCCTATAAAATCAGGATCACCGCAGAGCATAAAGTATGCGCTGTATTTACCAAAATCTTCAACGCCCTCCATTTTCTCTTTTTCTAATCGTCCATGCATGGTTTCAGGGCTATCAATGGAGTCAGTTAAAAGCTCCATGTTTTCCGCAAAAGGAACAAATAAACAAGGATGGCGGCCAGAGCCCGTATCATGGGAAACCAAGGTGCTACCAGTCACTTGCGGAAATTCTAATATTCGAGCCATTTTTAACCCGATGGCTTCTCTTTGTACTTCGGTATCTTTTCCTGCTTTAGGGTGCTTCAAAATGGCATTCATTTGAATTTTATTCTGTTCTAGCGCCGTAAAATCCTCTGCGTTCGCTAACTTTGTGAGAGTCTTTTGTAAACGTTCTTCACTGATTAAACATGTCTTTTCCGTTACGCCGCCAGCATTATCAGCAATTGAGTAATAGGTTGCTGAAGTACCGTCTTCCATGGGAATTGTAATCGGCTTTAGAGAGTCTAATTTGGCGCCTTGCTTTCGAATGGTTTCTTGTTTTTCTCGGCTGTCACAAGTACGGTATAATTGTATTAGGTTCGTCCTCGCGCTATCAATTAAGTCTGAGGTTTTATCATTATTATGTGTCGCTTCATCGAGTGTATTGCCCACCTGTCTTGTGGTTCGCTTCGTGTAATTAAATTCGTTCTGTGTGGCCTCAGAGAAGCTCTTTGCTGGCATTATGATTCACCTGTAAAATCTTCTTGTTGATTAATTATAGCTCTAATTCATAATTTTTCTTTCAGGTTCAGGGCGAGGCTCGTGCTGCTTGCATTGATGCTGGCGATAGTTGCTATGACGCGGCTTATTCGGGATAATCGTTTTTTTTGTATGGAGTCGTCTATTGAATACCACTGTGATTGAGCCAAAACAAAAGGCTCAAGCCTGTATCATCTGGATGCATGGTTTAGGGGCAAGTGCTGATGATATGACAGGCCTTGCAAAGCAATTGCCGTTGAATGTGCCCGTGCGTCATGTTGCGTTGGATGCCCCCACTCGGCCCGTTACGTTTAATCAAGGCATGGTGATGCCTGCTTGGTATGATGTGAAAGGATTTACGCTGGAAGACAAAGAAGATAAACCCGGCATTTTAGCATCTAAGCAAATTATTCTTGCGGCAATTCAAACACAAATAGCCGATGGATTTTCACCAGAAACTATTTTTTTGGCTGGTTTTTCGCAAGGTGGCGCAATGGCTTTGTTCACGGCGTTGCACACAGAGCTTGCATTGGGCGGCGTTATTGTCTTATCGGCTTATTTGCCTTTGGCATCTGAGTGCAAGCCAAAACTCAATAGAAAAACCCCTATGTTTATTGCATCAGGCGTGCATGATCAAATACTCTTGCCTGCTTGGACTGAGATAAGTGTAACGTGGTTACGTGATCAAGGCTTTGATGCGCTAACCGTTCGAGATTATCCCATGGAGCACTCTGTGTGCCTTGAAGAAGTGCAAGCATTGGGCGTTTGGTTTGAACAGCAGATGACAGTGATTCAGTCTGTAGCAGGAGAGATATAATGACAGTTGTAAAACGTGCACGAGAAACAAACTTTTCATGCGAGCAAATGTATGCGCTTGTTGATGATATTGAAGCGTACCATGAATTTTTACCTTATTTTTCTAAAGGCGTCGTGCATTCTCGTGATGAAAATATCGTGGAAGCGACGCTTGAGGTTGAAGCGGCAGGCATGACAAAATCATTTACGACACGAAATCATTTGCAAGCAGATAAAATGATTGAATTGCGTTTGGTTGATGGGCCTTTTAGTCATCTTGGCGGTTTTTGGCGGTTTGATGCAACGGATGCAGGGTCTGTTATTTCACTTGATTTAGAGTTTGAGTTTTCAGGAAAGATGATGTCTTTATTGCTAGGTCCTGTGTTTGAGCAAGTGACGGATAAAATGGTAGATGCTTTTTGTGAGCGAGCCGAGGCTTTATATGGCGCAGGTTGAAGTGGTTTATGTGCCGGATAAAGAAAATATGTGGCACACAACCCATATATTAGCGTCAGGCATGACGGTTGCTGATGTCTTAGATGTATCAGGCGTGTTTTTACGTTATCCGAATGCACTGAATTTACCCGTAGGTATTTTTTCAAAGCCTGTCGAGAAAGACAGGCTGCTGCAAGCAGGAGATAGGGTGGCATTGTATCGGCCACTTTTAGGTGATCCGAAAGAAAAGCGTCGAAAACGGGCTAAAAGCACTCGCATTCAAACTTAAGCTTAAGTTTGAATGCGAGTGACGTGGTTGTTGGCAAAATACAAACTCAAATGACGCATAGCATCTGAACCGCTGCCTTTTCGCAAGGTATAGGCATAATCCCAACGGTCGTTATCAAACGTTGGGCTCAGTAGGCTTGTACCCATTAAAATAGCAACGGCTTCTTTACTCATGCCGGGTTTAAGCTGCTTTACTTTATTCTCGGGTAATAAGTTACCTTGCTGGACTGTCCGTTTAGTGAAATCATGTGACGCGCAGTGCGCAAGTGATAAAATAAGAAACGGGATGCTTAAAAGCTTAAAAAAGGTTCGCATATTTTTGCCTGTCATGAAAAAATTAGCCATACTATCTGCGATTGAAGTATAACGAGCTTGGCGCGGCTTGTCGAACGCGCGTTACCTCAGGAGATGTTTTTGTGGGAGAAAGTCAGCAGTTAAAAAGCGTGGGCTTAAAAATCACGTTACCTCGTGTCAAAGTACTGCATATTTTAGAGAAATCTGAAGTACGGCATTTAAGTGCAGAAGATATTTATCGCGCACTGGTTGATATGGGAGAAGAAGTAAGCCTTGCGACGGTTTATCGTGTGCTCACTCAGTTTGAAGCTGCAGGCTTGGTCTACCGCCATAATTTTGAAGGCGGACATTCTGTATTTGAGTTGAGTGAAGGGGAGCATCACGACCACTTAATTTGTGTGAAATGCCGCAAAGTATCTGAATTTACAGACGATATTATTGAAGAACGCCAAGCGATGATTGCAAAGCGTGAGCAGTTTAAAATGACCAGTCATGCCTTAACGATTTATGGTTGGTGTCATGCCTGTCAAGAAGCAGAAGGAAACAGGTAGAAAAAATCCCTTGATGCGCTATATTTAAATATATATGTCGGGTTATGCTCGTGGGGGATGTTATGATATCTGAAGAACTGAAGAAAGGGCGTGAATTATGCCAGTCTCTAAAAAAATACCATGAGTGGTTACAGGAGCAAGCAAAGGGCGATTTGCGTTATGAGGGACAACATGATGATATTATTTATCACGTTAATCAAAAGCCTGAGTATACAGCGGTTGCGGAAGTGGTCGGTGCCTTAATACAAGATTTAGATCTAGCTTTTAATACCTATTCTAATAGCAAAAAAAGTTTACGTGGTGCGAACCGCTTGTCAAAAAGCATCACGTGCGCTTTTGATACAGCACTTGCTGATCCAGTAATAACAACACACAGCGATTTTATTAAGCGTTGTTATCAACGATTTCAGAAGTGGCTTAAAACATCATTTGATATAGACATTGCTAAAGCAGCACCAACAGAGCAAGAAGAAAAACTTCAAGGCGCAGGGGCCGGGATAAGTGTTTTAATAACCCAGGCAATAGAAAGCCGCTTAGAACCAAATCAAACACTTGAAGAAGGGCTTCGTCAGGAAAAAGCCGACAGAAGGAGTGAGATAAAAAAGAAAGCAGTCGAGTGGGCTGCTAAAATGCATGCCGAAAAAGCTGAAGCTGCTGAAACCACTGAAGTAACCAGCAGTGAATGGGCTTGTTCTGATTATTTACCTCTGGCTATTGAGTACCCTCTAGGCGTTGCTTCGTCGTTTTTACTGAGTATCGCAGCGGTTTTAGGTGCGACGATGGATGAGCAATGCGAAGACGACAATAGCTTTCGTCCCTAATTGATTAAATTAAATAGATGAGATGCCTCGCTTCATGCGAGGCACGTAGATATGTTTTATGCTTTCTCTTTCACTAAGCAGAGTAAAGCAATTGAAATCAGCATCATCAATGGCAGCAGTGAGAGTGAGGCTGTGTAATTAGACGTTGTATAATGCTTTACACCATCTAACATATGACCATCCCATAGATGATTTAAAAGCAAGCCCACCAATGGTAAGCCAATCATGCCACCTAGCATATTGGCTGTGTTCATAAAGCCAAGTGCGGCGCCTGAGTTGGCATCGTCATGCGTTTCTCTCATGATAGAGAACGAAGGCAGAAAGCAGCTTGAAAACAAACCAAATAAGAAAATAACGGTTGAGAGCGCGAATAAAGGCAGGTGCGGGATATATAAAATGCTCGTCATGCAGGTCAGTGCGCCGATAGAGCCAATCAATAACACAGGGCGTTTCTTTTTAAGATTGCCTGCAACCAGTCCGGTTAATGGTCCGCCAATCACCCAACCTAAAAATAAGAGGGATACAAAGCTTGCCGCAGATGTTTTGTCTAAATCGTAAGCTTGCATAATAAAAGGTACACCCCATAAACCACCAAAAATCGATGTGGGTGCAAACATCAGGCCGCCATATCCTGCAATGGCCCAGCTTTGCTTGCACGAGAGCACTTGCTTTAAGCCATGTAAGACATGCTGGTTTTGATGAGGGCGGTTTGTTTTTTCAGAGATGTATTTTTTTTCTTGTATGAGCAAAAAAACAACCACACCGAGCACAACGCCGAAAGCAATAAGTGCATAGAGTGCATTACGCCAGCCGATAGATTCAACAGCAAAGGCGAGTGGTCCGCCGCCCATAATGCTACCCGTCATGCCAAATGCAACCATTAAGCCCACAAGAAAAGGGAATTTTTTAGCGGGAAATAAAAGGGTTGCAAGTTTCATAGAGCAAATGGCTGCAAACCCTGAGCCAATACCAATGAGGAAGCGACCTAAGGCTGCTTGATAAATTCCATGGCCTGAAACAAATAAAAGCGTTCCAATCACACAAAAAGCAATGGCGGTGCCAAGCAATGAACGAACACTATAATGATCAGCTAATACGCCTGCTGGAATTTGGATGGGTGCATAGCCACAAAAAAAAGCGCCAGCTAAAAGACCTAATCCTGCGGCATCAATAGAGAGTGCGTGCATTAAGTCTTGTACCATAACACTGGGTGACACTTGTAATAGATTTTCGTAAAAATAAAAAAAGGCCCCTAAAAACCAAATAACCCAGGGTAAATAACGTGTTGTATTTGATTGTGTTTTAACATCAGACATATAAAATGCATCCATGATTGGAGGTAAAATAAAACATAATGTTTGATTTTACCTGAGCATGAATCGTTTATCCAGTGTCTTTGCAGATGGTTATGTCTTATTTTTGCTCACATGCAAATGCGAAACAACTTGCTTGACGCCTTTGACAGATAAAACACGTTTAAGTAAAGGGGAAATAGATTGGTCGCGTTTTACTTCGCCATATAAGGTGACGATTCCGTTGTTTGTTGTCGCCTTGATGCCGACCAGTGGTATGGTGTTATCATCTAATACTTTCGCTTTTAAGATGGCGCCTTCCACTTTAGTGGTGATGTAGGCATCCGCTATTGATGTATTGACGCGTTTAATATTCAATTGATTGGCATTAACCGATTGAACCCCTTTGGTTGTTTTAGCGAGTCGAAGTGCTTCAACCATGGCTGATTTATTTTTAACATAGCCGCTTAGGGTTACCACACCATGCTCGGTTGATACTGTTATTTTCAAAGGGTTTAAATTTTTATTTTCAGTGTATTTGGATGTGATTTTTGTCGTAATAACAGAGTCACTGAATTCGTTTTCAAGGGTTTTAGTTTTACTGGCATGCAATGAAGTTATTGTAAACATACAGGCAACAGCAAAAACAACGGTAAGCAATCCACGCATAAAGTTCTCCTCAAATATTATAAGTGCTTTAAAATTATTATTTGGGTTATTATAGCATAAATTGAGCTATTTTTAAAAGGTGATGGTTGGGGTACTGGGTTGGATTGTTATTTGATCTGATTGTTTTCTATTTGCATTTTTTCGTGGGCGTTAGTTTGTGACAAAAGGTTGGATATTATAAATCCTGATGGGGCTAGCTCACAATTAGCCCACTATTTATCGAGTTTTAACAATAGGGTATCGTTTGGTCTTATTTTATGTTTATTGGTTTCTTGTATGGTTTCTATATTGGAAAGCAATAATAAAGTAAAATAAATAATCTTTATGATGGAATGGAAGCCAAATGAAGCATAGATTCAAGCTGTCTTCATCGCTGTTATGTACAAAAGCATCGCAGGTGAGGTGTCTTTTGATTTAATGCAAAAAGAAATTTCAGCAATAGAGTTTATTCATTTAAGGCAAGTGCTTTGTTTGGCTAGAGAAAAAGACATACATTCGCTGAACGCCATGGAAGGCTGAAGGCCGAGGCGTTTAGCCCGAGATAGTCTGCGATTTTTTAACCAGCCCGAAGGGATGTTAGAAAATCTTTATGCAGGCGTAGAGTCATTTTTTTTAGTGGGCAGATGGCTAAATCAAAAGACGCAAGGGGCTCAAAAGAGGTAAGAGAAAGTGGCGGTTCAGCTGTTTGCTCTGTTATGTAGTTAAAAATAAGTTAGATTTAAAAAAGTACTTTTTAAAGGTTTTTGTTAGACTTAATGCTAGGGCGTGTTGACAATTCATCCCCGCCGCCTACGTGCCGCGGCTTGTCCGCGGCATCCAGTAGATTTTAATTAACAGATTTCTTCATAGAGGTCATGCCATTCTGAATTAAAAGCTTCAATTACATTCAACTTCCACTGTCTGCGCCAGTTTTTGAAACGCTTCTCACGAAGGGCAGCTTCTACATAGGCCTCATGCGCCTCATAATAGACTAACATGTGCACATTATACTTAGCAGTAAACCCTGGGATGACTTTGTTTTTGTGTTCCCTGGTTGGTTTAATCAAATCGGACGTTGAACCAACGTACAACGTGCCATTACGCTTATTTGCCATAATATAGACATAAAAGAATCTCATTTCTCTTCCTTGCTTAGCGTTTTGGACTCAGTTGGAACGTAGCATTCAAGCGCGTTAATTACATAGGAAGCCGATATATGAACATGCCATCGCCAGCATCGAAGCATAATTTCGCTTCAATTTATCATATCTTGTGGCAATGGCACGAAAATGCTTAAGTCTTGCAAATACAGTCATTTGATTTTTAAATGACTTGCTCCCAATGCCTACCTAACGCGAACAAGCCACGGCACGTAGGGATTCTCTTATGGTTCACTTAAGAATCACATCACTATACATTTTCAACCAAATGACGGTATTTATATAAACCCCAATCTATATCAGCATGACCCGTTTTAGAGTTTTTCTTCCGTGGGATAATTGGAATAGATGATTTCTCTTTAATTTATTCTCTAATTTCTTCGCTGTCATAGCCCTTATCAGCAATCGTATAGTCTACTATTAGCAATGTTTTGATTAAGTCTGGAGCGGCTTTAGCATCATGCACGTCCCCGCCAGTCAACTGAAATGCAATTAGAAAGCCACAAGCGTCAACAGCCAGGTGGATTTTTGTTGTATTTCCTGCCACTGATTTACCAATAGCTTGTATTTCTTTATTAATGGCTCCTGCACTATGCCGATGAGCTTTCACAATACTACCATCAATAAACTCCCATTCTAAATCAGGTTCTTGAACAAGCACATTAAAAATATGCATCAATTTGTTTTTTGATGACCATCGATTGAACTGCTGATACATTGTATTCCAGCATCCAAATTCTGATGGTAGGTCTCACCAAGGGCAGCCAACCCACATACGATACAACATAGCCTCAACCATTTTACGAAGGTTGAGCTTGTCATAAATCCTATGCTGTAGCATGATCTCTCTCAGCTTTGACCAAAGCTCATCATTGGGCATAAGTCTAAGCATTGCAAACTCGTTTTTGTACTTGGTGTCAGAGCCGTCATCATACGAGTTTGATCTTATTTACCAATGCATTAAACTTTTATCTACTGGATGCCGCGGACAAGCCGCGGCACGTAGGCGGTGAGGATGAATTGTCAACACGCCCTAGTGTTCTAATCAAGGCATCTAAAGCTAAGCCTATATTAGCATAAGGAACAATCATATGATGGAAAGTGCTGAGACAAATCATATCGTCATGACAGATAAAAAATTATCTGTATATATCTCTCATAATACGCCTGCGGTATTTGCCGAACTAAACCAAGCACTTGAGCGCTGGGATTATGCCCATGGCGCACATGTTAAGATTGTATGTGATGTATTGGATGTTTCTTTTTCGTCGCACTTTAGGGATATATTATTGAGTCCGCGAATTGCTGATTTATCAAAAAGCCAGGTGTTTTTTACTATACAACTGAATCAAGTCTCAAGTCAGTCATTGAATGATTTTTTCAGGAGAGATGCGGTTAAATTTCCAGCCCACATCCGCTTTGTTTGTCAGTTAGGAAAAAATGGCGCTGATGTTTGGGTTGAGGCATTGGTGCGTGCGCTCATAGACAGGCGATTTTCAGAGGGAGCAACATTTAATCTAAATCAGGGAGGCTTGTCTGAAAAGCAGGCTCTATGCTTGCAAAGAACATTGGCTTTTCCAGCTGTAGCCAATAATTTGTTGGTCAGTTATAAGAATAGCATGGGGGTATGCGAGGTGTTCAGTTCGGACATGTTGAAATTGGAGCCGCAAGAAGATACAAGTGCTATTGGTGCTTTTCTTTCAGGGTTTGATAACTTACCTCGTGCCACATCAGCACCAGCTGCAGCAGGCGCTACAGAAGAGGGTGATGGGACAGGCATGTTAATATCCCTTCGTCTCGATACAAATGGTGATTCAGATGATGAGTCGGAATGCGACTCAGACGATGGGCCACTCTCCCCGCCGCCCCCACTACCATTTCAAGAAGATGAGGAGGAGCCACATGCTGCCCCTTTTCTAATGCAATCGATTCAATATGTTTCTTTCTTTGCGGAAGCGCAAAAAGCAATATACTCTATTGCTGAAGAGGCACCTGATGATATATCAGATGAAATATCTGAAGCAATAACAGTGGGAAATACAGTATGACTGCAATTAAAATTCGTGGTGCAAAAACCCACAACCTTCAAAATATTGATGTAACGTTGCCACGAAATAAGCTCACGGTGATTACGGGGCTATCAGGGTCGGGAAAGTCATCACTGGCCTTTGATACGTTGTATGCTGAGGGGCAACGACGTTATGTTGAATCCCTTTCGTCGTATGCACGACAGTTTTTATCAATTATGGATAAACCGGATGTGGAATCAATCGAAGGGTTGTCACCAGCCATTGCGATTGAACAAAAAGTAACGTCACATAATCCGCGATCAACCGTTGGAACAACCACCGAAATTTATGATTACTTAAGGCTTTTATATGCACGTGTGGGGGAGCCATATTGCCCAAAGCATCAGCTTAAATTGCATGCGCAAACGGTCAGTCAGATGGTTGATCATGTATTGAATTTACCTGAAAACAGCAAAGTTATGCTCTTAGGGCCTGTGATTCGTGGTCGTAAAGGGGAGCATGAGCAAGTATTTAAACGTTTACAAGTGTTGGGGTATGTGCGCGCGCGTGTCAATGGGGAACTATATGATTTAGATGAGCCTCCAGCACTTGAGCGCTATAAAAAACATACGATTGAGGTGGTGGTTGATAGATTAAAAGTGCATGCGGATGCAAGCATACGATTGAGTGAGTCGTTTGAGAGCGCATTACATGTGGGGGACGGAATTGCTGTGATTGCATCGATGGATGGTGCACATCAAGATATTGTATTTTCATCCAACTTTGCTTGTTCTGAATGCGGGTATAGTTTAGAAGAATTAGAGCCTCGGTTGTTTTCGTTTAATAGTCCGGCAGGTGCTTGTACAGCATGTGATGGGCTGGGTATTGAGAAAAAAACAAATAAAATTGGCCCTGAAGATAATCCTGAGCTGATGTTTAGGCCATGTATGCGTTGCGAAGGCACGCGTCTTCGGCCAGCAGCAAGGCATGTACTGGTTGATGGGCGATGCTTGACAGATGTTGTGGCGTATCCCATTGGAGAGGCGCATCAATTTTTTAAGCATTTGGTGTTGCCCGGCGCTAAAGGTGAAATTGCCAAAAAAATCAATCAAGAAATTGTTGCAAGGCTTAGATTTTTAGTGGAAGTTGGACTGGATTATTTATCACTGGAACGGCGCTCAGAATCTCTTTCAGGAGGAGAAGCACAGCGTATTCGGTTGGCCAGTCAAATTGGTTCAGGGCTTGTGGGGGTGATGTATGTGCTGGATGAGCCATCGATTGGCTTACATCAGCGGGATAATGCAAGGCTGTTAAAAACATTGCTGCAGCTTCGAGATTTAGGTAATTCAATTATTGTGGTTGAGCATGATGATGAAGCCATTCGAACAGCAGATTATGTGCTGGACATTGGGCCTGGGGCTGGTATTCATGGCGGGTGTGTTGTTGCAGCAGGTACACCCAAAGATATCATGGCGTGTGACGCATCATTGACGGGGCAATATTTGCTGGGCGTTGAGCGCATAGAAATACCCGCCGTACGAACGCCTTATGATGCTGGGCGGGTGATTCGCTTAACAGGGGTTACGTGCCACAACTTAAATGATGTATCTGTGAGTATTCCTGTTGGGTTGATGACTTGTGTAACTGGGGTGTCGGGCTCTGGTAAATCGAGTTTAATCAATGACACGCTTTATCCTTTAGCGCGTGCGCGTTTTTATCGTAGCCCAATCTCAATGGTGGGTGAGGTCGGAGGCGTGGAAGGCCTTGATTGGTGTGATAAAGTCATTGATATTGATCAAAGCCCGATTGGGCGAACGCCTCGTTCTAACCCTGCAACCTACACAGGGCTTTTTACACCTATTCGAGAATTATTTTCAAATACACCCGAATCACGTGCGCGAGGTTATAAACCTGGGCGTTTTAGTTTTAATGTGCGCGGGGGGCGTTGTGAGGCGTGTCAGGGTGATGGCTTGATTAAAGTTGAAATGCACTTTTTGCCTGATACCTATGTGATATGCGATGTGTGCCAAGGCAAGCGATATAACCGTGAAACATTAGATGTTCAGTACAGAGGCAAGAACATTCATGAAGTGCTTGAAATGACCATCGAAGAGGCGTGTGATTTTTTTGATGCAGTGCCGGTTTTAGCACGAAAATGTCAGACGCTAATGGATGTAGGGTTGTCTTATGTTCATCTTGGACAAAGTGCAACAACGCTTTCAGGTGGGGAAGCGCAACGCATGAAGCTTGCACGGGAGCTGTCAAAACGAGACACGGGAGAAACGCTATATATTTTAGATGAACCAACAACCGGGTTACATTTTCATGATATTAAACAATTGCTACAGGTGCTATTTAGATTACGTTCACAAGGCAATACAATCGTTGTGATTGAGCATAATTTAGATGTGATTAAAACTGCGGACTGGGTGATTGATTTAGGCCCTGAGGGCGGAAACCGAGGGGGTGAAATACTGGCCGTAGGAACCCCGGAACAAGTGGCTGCTTGCAAAAACTCTTATACCGGGCAGTTTTTGGCGCCCTTACTCGAGCGGGGTATTTAGTTGGCTTTAAAAGTGGTGTATACTGCGCTGCCTCTTTTCTATTTAGAGTCAAGAGAGCCTTTATCTGGTCGCAAGATAAAGCATTTAATTTTTTTGGAGATGACGCATGTCAGAGATTATGTTGGAAGCTGAAACACGAGCGCTAATTGGGAAGGGTGCGAGCCGCCGCCTGCGTCGTTTAGATGGTAAAGTACCTGCAGTGATTTATGGTGGAAGTAAGCCATCACAAGCCATTCAATTTTTACAACGCCATATACAGAAAATTTTAGAGTCTGAGCGTTTTTATTCAAGTGTATTTGAAGTGGCGATTGAAGGTAAAAAAGAGCGTGTTATTTTAAAAGATATTCAACGTCATCCATATAAATCTATTATTTTGCATATGGATTTACAGCGTGTATCATCGAAAGATGTATTGGTTAAAACTGTACCTGTTCATTTTGTAAACGAAGATAAATCACCTGGTGTTAAAGCGTCTGGGGTTGTGAATCACACCATGACAGAAATTGAAGTGCGTTGTGAAGCGCGTCATTTGCCTGAGTTTATTGAAGTAGATTTAGCTGGGTTTGAAATGGACCAAGTGATGCATTTATCTGAGCTGAAATTACCTAAAGGCGTTGTCTTATCTATTGACCCAACTGAAGGTGATCATGACCATCCTGTTGTGAGTGTTCATGAACCACGTGTAGTGATTGAAGAAGAGCCTGAAGTTGAAGCAGAAGAAGATGCTGAAGGAGAAACCAGTGAAGCTGGAGCAGATACAGAAGAAGCTAAAAAAGACGACACACAAGATAAACCAGCAGCTGAATAAGAGCTGAGTGCTTTATGGCAATTAAGCTTGTTGTTGGATTACAAAATCCGGGTGCCTCTTACGAGCGCACCCGGCATAATGCCGGCGGATGGTTTGCCCGTGCATTAGCCGAGCACCTAGGTGCTACGTTTCGTCTTCATAAAACCTTTCATGGTGAGTTCGCATCAGCGGATCTCAATGGACAGCCATTTTATATTTTATTACCGAATACCTGGATGAACCAGTCAGGACGTTCAGTGCGTGCATTATCTCAATTTTATCGAATTGAACCAGAAGCTATTTTGGTTGCGCATGATGAACTTGATTTGCCAATTGGCGAGGCTCGCCTTAAAACAGGCGGCGGACATGGTGGACACAATGGTCTGCGTGATTTAATCGCACATGCAGGTGGGGCAAATTTTCATCGCTTGCGTTTAGGTATAGGGCATCCGGGGCATAAAGACTTAGTGCATGATTATGTGTTAGGCAAGCCATCGGTAGATGATAGGCAAAAAATGAACAGGGCAATTGACCGCGCGATAGACGTCATGCCCGATGTTATTCTAGCGCAATTTTCAGCAGCGAAAACAACCTTACATACAAAGCAAGCAATCGAAAAAAAAGAGGAATAAGTCATGGGTGTACAATGCGGCATTGTCGGCTTGCCGAATGTTGGGAAATCAACTTTATTTAATGCCTTAACCAAGGCGGGTATTGAAGCCTCAAATTATCCTTTTTGCACGATTGATCCGCACGTAGGAATGGTCACCGTGCCGGATACACGAATTGATAAGATTTCAGCGATTGTTTCTCCTGAACGTGTCATACCTGCAGCGATGGAGTTTGTTGATATTGCAGGGCTTGTAGAAGGGGCTGCCAGAGGAGAAGGGCTGGGGAATAAATTTTTAGCTAATATTCGTGAGACAGATGCAATTTTGCATGTGGTGCGTTGTTTTGAGCAAGAAAACGTGGTGCATGTGCAGGGTAAAATCGATCCGCTAAGTGATATTGAAACCATTAATACCGAACTTGCACTTGCTGATCTTGATACCGTTGAAAAAGCACATCAAAAAGCAGCTAAAAACAGCAAGAGCGGTGATAAAGATGCATTAAAAGATAAAGAATTGCTTGAAGTAATTAAAATACACTTAGAAGCCGGTGAGCAGGTTAGAACTTTATCTAATTTTGAAGAAGTAAGCCCTATTTGTAAGCGATACGGATTACTGACTGCAAAACCTATTTTATATATTGCTAATATTGATGATGATGCAACAGAAAGTGACGCGCTGCTTAAAGTGCGTGCGCTTGCAGAGCAAGAAGGCGCAGGTATCTTACCTTTGTCGCTTGAAACAGAAGCGGCGTTATCAGAGCTAGATGATGCTGAGCGTACTGAATTTATGGCGGATTTAGGGCTAGAAGAGCCTGGTTTAAATCAAGTGATTCGTTCAGCTTATGCGCTTTTAGGGCTTGAAACTTATTTTACGGCAGGGGTTCGTGAAGTACGAGCCTGGACGATTCCTGTCGGTGCGACAGCGCCTGAAGCTGCAGGTGTAATTCATACTGATTTTCAAAAAGGTTTTATTCGTGCAGAAGTCATGGCATATGACGATTTTATTTCCTGTAAAGGAGAACAAGGTGCGAAGGCAGCCGGTAAATTACGCCTTGAAGGTAAAACGTATGTAATGCACGATGGAGATGTAGTACATTTCTTATTTAATGTCTAATATTTTTATTTGATATTTTATTTGATCTTTTGTATTGATATGGAGATGCATCATGAGTATTGAATCAAACTTATTGTTTCAATCGTTTGATTTACAGGGACTAAAATTAAATAATCGTGTCGTCATGGCACCGCTTACACGGTGCCGTGCAACAGCTGGTACAGATGTACCCCATACATTAAATGCTGAGTATTATGCACAGCGAGCAAGTGCGGCGCTTATTATTTCTGAAGCAACTCAAATATCACAGGCAGGTAAAGGCTATGCTTGGACGCCTGGCATTTATTCAGCCGCACAAATTAAAGGCTGGCGCTTGGTCACGGATGCTGTACATGCCAAAGGTGGCCTGATATTTGCACAGCTTTGGCATGTGGGTCGTGTGTCGCATCCCTCGATTCAAATGGGAGGCTTTGCACCGGTTGCGCCTTCCGCAATTAAACCGAAAGGCTTACAGACATTTATTGAAGACGGTGGGTTTTCTGCCGTTGGCATGCCACGGGCGCTGCTGCTGGATGAGATTCATGCAACGGTAGAAGCGTATCAGCAAGCAGCAAAGCATGCGATAGAGGCCGGGTTTGATGGGGTTGAAATTCATGCAGCCAACGGCTATTTAATTCATCAGTTTATGAGTGATGTTTCAAATCATCGCAAGGATGCGTATGGTGGCTCGGTTCAAAAGCGTTTACGTTTTGCTTTTGAGGTGGTTGAGGCCATTGTTTCAGCCATTGGTGCGAGTCGTACCGGCATTAGAATTTCCCCTGTGACCCATAAAGGCGACGCACGCGATAGCGCGCCTGAGAGAATTTATTTTCCATTGATTCAAGAGTTAAGCCGATTAAAGCTTGCATATGTGCATGTTATTGAAGGTGAAACAGGGGGGGAGCGAGATGCGCAAGGATTTGATTTTTATGCCTTGCGAGAGACGTTTGATGGTGCATGGATGGTAAATAATGGGTATACACGTGCAATGGCGATGAAAGCGATTGAGAGTGGCTATGCTGACTTAGTGGCTTTTGGAAAACCGTATATTGCAAACCCAGATTTGGCTGAGCGATTTAAACAAAATGTACCGCTTAATGTGCCTGAGCAATCGTCGTTGTATGCTGGTGGTGAGCAGGGCTATACAGATTACCCCGCGCTATAAATATGCTTAGGCCAACAAGAAAAAAAGGACTTAAGTGATGCGTTTATCAAAGCAATGTGTTGGAAAAACAGCATGGTATTTAAAGCCTTTTTTTTGGAATCAAAAAAGGAAGTATGGCCAGCATCTTGAGCCTGCAAAAGTGTGGGCCATGGTGCCCACGTTGTTTATTTTGGTTGCGAGTGTTTATGGTTTTTTAGACAGAAAAAAATCACCTATTTCTCCGGCACTTCGTTCGTTAATTAGTGTGCGTGTATCACAAATAAATGGCTGCGAATTTTGTGTGGATTTAAACTCAGCAAACCTAATGAAACGCACACATTCAGAAGAAAAAATACAGCATCTACTTGAATGGGAGTCTTCGGATTTATATTCAGCGTTAGAAAAAACAGCACTTCGTTACGCAGAAAAAATGACGAATACCCAATTAGCCGTTGATGATGCGTGTTTTCATGCTTTAAATCAGCATTTCAATTCAGATGAGATCGTAGAATTAACGGCACTTATCGCATTTCAAAATATGTCAAGCAAGTTTAATAGCGCACTGGCTATTGTGCCTCAAGGCCTATGTAACGTTATCTCAGTGCCTTCTAATAGCTCCGTGAAATAGCGTATTGAGCCAAATCAGCCAATGCTTTTTTATACACGGAGTCAGGTAGAATATCCAAGCAAGCAATGGCTTGCTGCACTTCTTTTTCTGCAAGGCCTTTGGTATATTCAATGGCATAGGTTGCTTTAATAACGTTTAAAATATCAGGAAGAAATTCAAGCGAAGCTTGTGTTAAGCCTTGCCGAATTTGACTTTGTTGTTCAGGGCTTCCCTGCTGAAGTGCGTATAAAACCGGCATGGTTGCTTTGCCGTCAGCTAAATCATCTCCAATGTTTTTCCCTATGGTTTCTGCATCCGAGCTGTAATCAAGTGCATCATCAATGAGTTGAAAGGCATTACCAAGGTGTAAGCCATAAGCATGTAAGGCTTGTTCAGTTGCATCATCAGCGTCGTTAACAAGTGCTCCAAGACGAGAAGAGGCTGCAAATAAAACCGATGTTTTTGCCTCGATGATCTCAAAATAAGATTCGGTGGTAAGAAAAGGATTATTTTTACTGGATAGCTGTTTGATTTCTCCTCGACCGATTTTCTGTGTCATGTCAGCAAGAATGCGCATGATTTTTAAATTGCCAACGCGAATCATGAGTTGCATATACTGGGCCAGTAAATAGTCACCCACTAAAATACTGGCTTTGCTTCCCCAAATATTATTGGCTGTTTTACGTCCCCGTCGTAGTGCGGAGTCATCTATAACATCATCATGGAGTAACGTTGCTGTATGGAAAAGCTCAATCATGGCAGCAAGGGTGATGTGATTTTTTCCTTTGTAACCTACAGCATGGCTTGAGAGGAGTAATATAAGCGGGCGCAATTGTTTTCCACCCGCTTGCATGATGTGATCGATTAGATTATTAAGAAGGCTTATTTCAGATTGAACGCTTTCTGTAATGAGGGTGTGAACAGCACTTAGATCATCACGAACCAAGGTACGTAAATTGTCGATCATGCAAAAAATTCCTGAGGCTTAACGCGTGATAAAATGTGGAGGCTAGATCCTAAGGGGGCAGTGATTTGATGTCAAGCTGAGTCTGATGTTTCATGAGACGAATCTGAGTCTGTGCTCGGATTTACTGGCGTGATGATTGAGGAGGTATGCCGCATAACCTGGAACGGCTCTTCTTGCGGAGGGCTTGGATTTTTTATTTTTTGAATAATAAAAAGTAACGTTGTTAATGCAAAAATAAGAATAAAATAAACAAATAAAGCGGTTTCGTGTTCGCTGTGCATAAAAAGCGATGCCACAAAGGGGCCTACCGTTGAGCCTAAGCTGTAGGCGAGTAATAAGCCGCGCGTGCCTGATAAGATATCTTTGTCATCTAATTTATCACAGGCATAGCTGATACAAATAGGATAAATGGTTGTTGCAAAGCCACCAAAAAAAAGAATTAAAACAAGCGCTGTAATATGGGAGCTCATATTTTGCATCAGGGTGACGGCTGCAACAATGGCAGCAATAGAAACGATAATGACAACCAGTCGTCGGTCGAATAAATCAGAGCATTTCCCAACAGGATATTGGAGCAGCATACCCCCAAAAATAAGACAAAACATCATGATAGATATGTGAGACGTATCATCATAGATTTCTTCAAAGAGTATAGGAAGCAGCCCGTAAGCAGCACTTAAGACCATGCCTGCAAAAAAGCACCCAAAAAACGCAGAGGTTGCTTTACTGTATAGTGTGCTTAATTTCATGGGTGCGGTATCGGTAAGCTGTGGCATGGGGGCGCGTGTAATAGTGAGTGGAATCACTGAGAGCGAGCAGAGAATGGTGGCAATGCCATAGAGTAATAAATCATTGGGTTCGCCGAAGTTAATTAAGAGCTGCCCAAGCGCCTCAGAGGCATAAAACGTAATCATATAAAGTGATATAACACGTCCTCGTGTGGCATATGTGCTATTAGATAAGAGCCAGCTTTCAATGACAAGAAAAATACCGGTGGTTCCAAAGCCTGTGAGAAAACGAAGCACAAGCCAAAGGGGGATGTTATAGAAAATGCCGTGCAGTAAACTCATAACGGCTAATGCAGATGCGAGTGCGGAAAAAGCACGAATATGGCCGACGCGAATAATAAACGGTTCTATTTTAAACGAACCAAAAACGAGCCCTGCATAAAATGCTGCGGTCATGGTGCCGATGAGAATGGGGGATTCATTATGTTCATGCATTGCCAGTGAGAGCAAAGTCAGAAAAAATCCACTACACAGCGCAAATATAAAGAGGCTTAAAAGCGGTGAAAGTGTTTTCTTGAAAGTATCGAGCATAATGTATTGTCTAGCACTGTGTATTTTTATGTAATAGTAGTAAATAATTTTTAAATTGCATAGACAGTTTTAGGCTGTTTTGTAATTTAATTCATATGATTGTTCTTTTTAGATTACCTCCGCAGTGAGATGAGTTGACTAAAAATAAACAAATAGTCACAATATTAGTCCTTTAATAAATTATTTATGATTAAATATAATTAATATAACTAATATGGCTGATATGAGTAATACTGATTTAATACATCATGCGGGTGTTCTTTTTGTTGGTGCGGGCCCGGTTGGTTTGTATACGGCCATTCAAGCAAAATTAAAAAACCCAAGTCTTAATATTGTCATGCTTGAGCGACATCAAACATACCTTAGGCACCACATTTTAATAATTGATAAAGCCTCCTATCATGGTGCTCATCCTGATGCGGAATTTCAAGCACTACTAAAACCGTTGTGTGGCATGGTGCCTACTTCTACGATTGAAACCTCGTTATTAACTTTTGCAAAACAGCTCGGTATTCAAGTGGTTCATGAGCATATAACCTCTGTAGCTGATTTAATGCAACAAGCGCCCAAGGCTCAATTTATTGTTGGGAGTGATGGTGCCAAAAGCCTAGTGCGCCGAGAAATTTTTAATGATGAAAAAGAAAAAGACGTTAATCTACAATATATTATTGAAGTAAAATATAAAACAAAAGGGCCTACTAAACCGCTAGGTCTTTATGATTACTTTGCCGTACATGGTCAGTGTGGTCATTTTATTCGTGAAAACATAGGCAAGTTAAAAGATGGAGAAACCCCTGTTTCATTATTTTTCTTTGTTGATGAAGCGACCTATAACGAAATTTGTTCGTTAAATAATGGCCCTGGACAGCGTTTGGGACTGATGGATATTGATTCCAAACAATCAAATAAATCTTATCAATTATCAAACAGCATAAGAGTGTGGCTTGCAGCAAGACGCCATGCTGCACATGAAGCGTTTGTGCTGGATAGTGAAAAAATAGCAGCTGTTGCCTTGCCTATTTATTCCAGCAAGCACTTTGTTACCGAAACCAATGATAAAACTTGTTTGTTGGTTGGCGATGCTGCTATGGGCGTGCCTTATTTTCGTGCGCTTAATGCAGGACTCATTGCCGCCAATCATGCGGCGAAATTAATCGCTGAACAGCCACAACCTCAACATAATGAAGCGTATCAAGAGGCATTGAGAAACCTTGCTCAAAAAGAAACGGCGCAAGCATTGTTCACGGATACGAAAGTTCATGCAGGCATGGGCGCGGCTTATATGAGTCGTACCTTGTTTCCTATCTACAAAGCCAGCAGTATGGATTCAGGCTTACTTAATGCCATTCAAAGTGCCCGACTTGCTCCACCTAACGTGATGCTTCGGCATCCCCGAACCGCCTTTGCGCCGTTAATATGGGGTGCTGCTAGCGTAGTAGGATTTATATTAAACCCCATAAGCACTGGTTATTTTGCGCTTTGCAGTTTAAGCGCGCTTACACTGATTATTGTTACCAAGTTAAACGCATTAATGATGGAGAGACCGGTAGCACAGCCATCTAATCCATTGCCTTGGGAAGTAGTGCAGGAAAAAAGCAATGCATCGGCAGGTATTACAGGCAGCAAAGAAGAAACCCCTGAGGAAGAATACAGCAGTTGCTTTGTTGCATCGTGAGAAAAATGAAAAACACCTCGGGCCCTGTGAATCTAGTGTGCACAAGTGTTTGAATTTCGTTAATCGTTACGCTGCACTATACAGATGATAAAGAGTTGGAAGCATAAAGGATTACGTTTGTTTTTTCAGGAGGGTATAACTTCTGGCATTCAGGTTAAGCATAAAAATAAATTATAGATTCTTTTACAGTTACTCGGTGCAGCCTCTCAACCAGAAGACATGAATTTACCAGGAATGCGGTTTCACAAATTAAAAGGAAATTATAAAGGCTATTACTCGATAACAGTGAACGGAAACTGGCGTGTTATTTATGGGTTTGAAGGTGTAAATGCTATTTTTGTGAGCTATTTGGATTATCATTAACGTGAACATTCAAAGGAGACGATTTATTATGATACATAAACCATTACATCCTGGCGTGATTCTAAGAGACGTCTTGATTGATA
>JAHZKG010000010.1 GCA_022600515.1 Gammaproteobacteria bacterium | reverse complement strand
TTTTAACCAGCCCGAAGGGATGTTAGAAAATCTTTATGCAGGCGTAGAGTCATTGGGAGGACATTTTTCTTGGCGCGTTTAGCGCAAAAATGTCAGACGCAGGACAGTCGAGGCCAAAATACTTGCCGCGTTGACGAGTCTATTTCGGGGACTTGGATGTCCCGGAATCTATCACGAGGTAGCGGCACGCTTGACACCCGACGTTGAGGCGGTGTTGATTGTGCGCGGGGCAGACGCAAATTTAGAAGGGTTTTGATTAGTTGAGGGCGCGTGCCAAGTCTTTTGCAAAATAAGTAATAATTAAATTAGCCCCAGCGCGTTTAATTGCAATTAAACTCTCAAGCATGGCGGCTTCCTCATCGATTAAGCCTTCACGTGCGGCACATTTTATCATGGCATATTCACCACTGACTTGATAAGCACAGAGGGGGATATCAGGAAAACGTGTTTTAACCCGATGAATAATATCCAGATATTGCATGGCAGGTTTTACCATGAGTAAATCAGCGCCTTCTTGAACATCGAGGGCTGCTTCACGTAGTGCCTCATTGGCATTGCACGGGTCCATTTGATAGGTTTTTCGGTCGCCAAACTGAGGCGTACCTTGGGCTGCTTCTCGAAATGGGCCATAAAAAGCGGAGCTATATTTTACCGCATAACTTAAAATAGGCGTGTGTTGATATTTATTTTTATCGAGTGCGGCTCGAATGGCTGCAACCATGCCATCGGTCATACTGCTTGGTGCAACCCAGTCAGCCCCTGCTTTTGCATAGCTAACGGCTTGTTTAGCAAGTTCTATTAGGGTTTTATCATTATCAATATTAATGTGTTCACTGTCTAAAACACCACAGTGGCCATGAGACGTGTATTCACAAAAACATACATCAGCAATAACAAGTAGTTCAGGATTGGTTTTTTTTATCAGCCGAATCGCTTGTTGAATAATACCGGTGGTTTTGAGTGAAGGTGATCCTGTTTTGTCTTTTTTATTAGGAATACCAAAGAGTAAAACGGCTTGTATGCCGAGCGTTGTTAGGGTATTTATTTCTTCAGATAGGGCGGATAAAGGCAGTTGATAGCAGCCAGGCATACTTTGGATGGGCTCAGGATGACGGGCCACTTCGCTGATAAACAAAGGGGCAATGATTTGGCTCATGTGTAAATGAGTCTCTTTAAGCATTGAGCGCACGGTGCTGGTTTGCCGAAGTCGCTTGAGACGAAGAGGAAGTGTTGATGTCATGTGATTGGCCTTAGTCTGAGTGGCTGTACATAAAATCAATGCCGTTTCCTATATCACTGGCAGTGACTTTGAGGCTTAAAAATTTATTCAATAAATAGGTGAGCGTAAAGACGCTGCTGTTTTCTTGAAATAAGCCGACATTATACTGTAAATAAATACGTTTGGTTATTGATTTTCCAACACTGACAGAGGTTTTAGAAAAATCACTGGATTCAGTGCCCATGCTTTTGTTCTGAACATCAAAATCAATACCTAGTTTTTTCTGTAAGTCTTGTACCATTTTAACGCCTTTGCTGCCTGAGTTTAAATGCATGGCTGTTATGGCTTGGATGAGTACTTGACTGCCTGATTTACTGGCTTGATCGGCGGGTTCTCCGAGTAAAAGCATTGATAAAATATCTGCTTGAGAGAGGTTCGGTGGGCTTGAAAAAAGCTTTACATTTGGCAAGTCAATACGACCACTGACTGTAATGCCGACCGTGGTGTTATTGCCAAGGTTGGGTGTATTCAGGTTTTCGGCGCTGAAATCAAACAGTTGGTTTGAACCTGAAAATTGGGTGTTGGTTTGTGTGAAATGTCGGATGGCACGCACACGAATATTGGGGTTATCAATTTGCTGACCCATAAAAATAAGATCGCCCTGTTCTATATCTAACTGTTGGCCATATGCTTCATAGCGGCCATCACGTAATTTGAGCTCCCCCACAGCCGTGAGTGCTTGCTTTGGAAGCTGTTTGATATGCAACATGCCATCAATATAGCCTTGAATGCCTTTAAGATTGATTTGTACGTTTTGGCCCATATCAAGTGCTACATTTGCAGTTAAATTGAATGGATTCGGATTGCTTTCTTCTTGGGTATATACAACATCGCGCGTTAGTTTTTCTGTATGAGTAAATGATAGCGGGGTGATTTTTGCCTCAGGAATTAAAAGACTGCCGTCAATGTTATAACCATCTGGTTTAGCAGTGAAAATTAAATTAGGGGAGGCTTTAAGAAAATATTCAGGTGTATTGATGAAAGTAACTTGATTGCCTTCTAAAACAGCTGTACCAGTTAGTGCTGGTGTCACAGAGCCATTGCCGCTTAACGTGAGTGGATTGCTGTTGTTGGGTTGAATAATGCCATGACTTTCCCAGTGTGTGCCATCTGTTTTTAATGTGAGCTCAACTGGATTCAAAGTTAAGCCTAAGTCAGGTAACGTGACTTTTCCTTCGGTGAGCGCAATGTGTCCTGTGAGTTTCGGTTGGTTTAAATGCCCTGCTATATCAAGTGTTGCATTGATTTTTCCAGTGGGTTTCTGAAACATCAGGCTTAAGCTACTAAGCTGACTGATGTCTTCTAAAAATGCAAGTGAAGCGACGGTCAGCTGTGCTTGGCCTGTAATAGCCTGAGTAGGCAGTGGCGCTTTGTTGAGCTGAATCCCCGGCAGTTTGAGTTGAAGACGGCCTGAAATATCCGAGTCAATTTGGCAAGATGTATTGAGCGTTAAAGCCTCTGGATTTAAGCTTGCTTTAAGTGATACACCTTTAAATGGGATGGTATCAGGTGTACTGCCAGTAGGCAGGCGAAAGCGACCTGGCTCGAGCTGTGCTATTAAAACAGCATGTTGCATGTCGTATATTGTGGCGTTGGCAGTTAGCTTGCTTTCTAATGGCGTAAGTGCCGGATCAAGCTGTTTTAAGTCAGATAAATTAGCGCGAACATGCCACGGACCATTGAGCGGGCCTTTCAGGATAATATGATTTCTTCCGAGGTGTACATGAGAAATGATAGCGTCATCTGCTGTCGCAATGTTTATATGCAGTATGCCTTGTGGCAATATGACACGGGTGCCGCCGTTTAAATGTAAACCATGCTTAAAATCACCGCTTAATTTGAGTTGCTCTAATGCAATTTCTGTTTGGTCTTGGTGCAGCTGTATGTGCTGAATATTCAGCGCTTCAAGTTGGATATTCAGGGGATAGAGCCCAGCGACATGCCATTTAAATTGCGTGTTTTTTAATATAATACGTTGCTGTTGATGGGTATAGGTAAGTGAATCAAAAGCCATTCGGTGCCATAAATGGCCTTCTAGTTTTTCAATCTTTAAGGTGCCGGGCAAGAGTAGGTTAGCAAGATTTAAGCTGATTTTGACCCCGGGCGTTGTGATCGTTAAAAAAGCAATGGTACCGAGCAAAAAAAGCAGCAGTATGCCAAGACGTAATAACAAAGCGCGAATTAAGTTCATTAAATATCAGGTCCCATGTTAACCACAAAACGCACACCTGTATCTCGTAAAGGATTCAAGTATTTGTTGGTGGGCTGTGCAATTGCCATTTTGATGGGGCCGACAGGAGAGCGCCACATCAGACCAAAACCGACATCATATTGAACCAGCTTAGGATCAGGCCGAAAAACGGTTCCTTTGTCAATGAAGGCAATGACATACCATGTATCGATGGTTTCTTTTTGTAGCTCTATGCCACCATAACTTAAAAGTTTGCCCGGACCAATAGAGTTATAACTAAAGCCTTTCATGTTTTCAGGTCCACCCAAGAGCTGAGCAAGTGATAAAGGCAGGGCGTATACATCGTTTACTTGCGTGACACTTTGTATGATATGCCCATAAAAACGCGTTCGAATGCTATCTAACGTTAAAGCGGCTTTAGCATCTAGAATCAGCTCGGCAAGGCTTAAGCTTGAAAAAACAGCGCGGGTGGCAGCCAGACCATTGACGGTGATATTATATCCTGAGGGGGAGAATAGCGGGTCGGTGACTTCACGCCAAGCCAGTGAGGCGCGTGGGTATACAACCGTGCGTTCGTTTGGTGCTTGTCGGTCATAACTAAATGCTTCATGAAGCCCATTTAAAGATAAAATATGCTGATATCTCGGAGTAATATGCTGATACACAAGCGATAAACGTCCTGATTGACTGTTTCCGCTGACATAATTTAAATTATTGAATCCACCATTGAGATTAAATTGATCATGAACCGGATCGTGTCCAGGGATTGTATATTTCATTTGGGCTGCATTTTGGTTGGATGAACCCTGTGCCACGAAGTCGAGTTTATGACCATATGAATTAAGCGGAATAATATGTAAACCAATGCGTCCGCGAGCCCCTGTGTCTGTTCCATACCCGCCAGACAGGGAATAACGAAAACGCTCAATCGGTTCTAAATATACATTAAGTGGCACATAACGATCGACTTCAGTGCCTGGTTTGATATCAACTGTTTTAAAATAACCACTGGATTTTAAGTTTGAATTAAACTCCATGATGTCATCATTTGAATAAGGATGCCCGTATTTAAATGGGATGTAGCGATATAGCAAATTGTTTGAAAGAATAATACGTTTTTTTGAAAAAAGACCATTGTCACTGCCTTTCGGAGTAAAAATAGCTAATATTTTGGAGAGGCGTGGTATGGGAAGCGCATCTTTTACCTGTGGCGTAGGTTGTATTTCTCCTGTGCCAAAATGAATACGGCCAAAGTAAGAACGAACCCCTGTATCGAGGTGCAATAGAATGGTGGCTTGATTTTTTTCTTCGTCAATTAGAATAAAAGCTTGTTCATAAGTGGAGTTAAGATAGCCTTGGTGCTCAGCTGCATTGGTTAAACTATTTTTAGCTTCTTCATATAACATACTATTAAATCCATCGCCTTGCTTAATCGGTAAATTAAGATAAGCATGCCTGACTTCAGGGTTATATTGACCAGGCCCTGACAAGCGGACAGTTAAGCGTGTGATCACGAGTTTTGGACCGGGGTTTACATGAATCACGCCGGGATGTTTTTGTGTGGGGGGCGTGATGTGAATGGTCGGGTTAAAAAAACCATAAGGAGTTAATGCTTTTTTAACTTGTTCTTCTAAAATACTTTGTGTAATCGGCTGATTGGTTGGGTGTGCATATAAATCAGCCAGCCGATGTTCTACGTTGGTTTGTTGTTTTTTTTCTAAGCCTGTCACGGTAAATAGGGCGGGCTTGGCGGCACTGGCCGCCATGATGAACACAAGGCAGGCCAGGAAGATCGAGCGTTGCCAGTATTTACTCATACATCACATAAAGTATGTTCTAGAGGAGGGAGCTTTGTGCGCGCAGCGCTTAAAACCGTCTCCGGAATGCCTGCAAGTGCTGCAACTTCTAAGCCATAGCTCTGACTCGCAGGCCCATTTTTAATGCGATATAAAAAGACAATACGCCCTGCAGTGAGGGTTGCATCAACGTGTATGTTTTGAATGTGTGTACAGCTTTCAGCGAGTGAAGTGAGCTCAAAATAATGGGTTGAAAACAAGGTGTAGGCTTTGATATGTTCAGCAAGATATAAACAGCAAGCCTGTGCGATTGCAACGCCATCAGATGTGCTGGTTCCTCGCCCAATTTCATCAATTAAGACCAAGCTATTTGCTGTTGCGTGCCGTAAAATATATGCAGTTTCAGTCATTTCAACCATAAACGTTGAACGACCTTCGGCCAAATCATCATTTGCGCCAATACGCGTGAATAATTTATCAATAGGGCCTATGTGCGCGCTGGATGCAGGTACATAGCTGCCAATGTGTGCGAGTACAATAATTAAAGCAGTTTGGCGCATATAAGTTGATTTTCCGCCCATATTAGGGCCGGTAATTAATAACGTATTATGCTGCGGGGTGAACGTTAAATCATTGGCAATAAATTGGTTTTTAAGCAGCGATTCAATCACAGGATGTCGACCGGCCTGAATATCAATGCCAGGGGTTGTGCTGAGCATAGGTGCGTTCCAGTGCAAGCTTTCTGCGCGTTCAGCGAGTGTATTCAAGACATCAAGTGTGGCAATGGCACTTGCGGTGTGTATGAGCGTGGTGATATGCGTTTGTAATGTATTCAGCAAATCATCATAGAGTGCGCGTTCACGCGCCTGTGCTTTGGATTCGGCTGAGAGCACTTTTTCTTCAAATGTTTTGAGTTCGGCCGTAATATAACGCTCGGTATTTTTTAACGTTTGTTTTCGTTGATAATGCGCCGGTACAGCATCGGTTGATTGCGCACGTGAGAGCTCAATATAATAGCCATGTACGCGGTTAAAGCCGAATTTAAGGGTTGATAAACCAGACCGTTCTTTTTCTTCTGTTTCTAGTTTTTTTAAGGCATCGGTTGAGTGCTCACTGAGCCCGCGATACTCATCGAGCAAGTTATCAAATCCTGGGGCAATCACACCACCATCGCGAATCAGCATCGGTGGATTATCAACAAGTGCGTTTGAGAGCATGCTGAATAATTCGGGCTGTGGTGCCAGCGCATTGCTGAGTTCGGTGAGTGGCTCGGCTTGATAGCGCTCAAATAAAAGCGGATGCAGTTCAGGTAAAACCGCCAGTGTGTCTCGTAACTGGACTAAGTCACGCGGGCGCGCTGATTTAAGTGCAATGCGTGAGGCAATGCGCTCAAGGTCGCGTGTTTTTTTGAGGGCTTGATGAATTAAGTCAAGCTCTTGTTTTTGGAGCAATTCAGCAATGCTTTTCTGACGCATATTCAGGCGTGTATGACAGCGCAGTGGGCGGCCAAGCCAGCGTTTTAATAATCGGCTGCCCATGGGGGAGGCCGTGTGGTCTAGCGTGCTAAAAAGCGTATGCTCATCTGTACCACGCTGATTTTCAAAAAGGGCTAAATGAGATTGAGTGGCGGCATCAAGGGCAAGGTAGTCATCGTTTTTTTCGAGTGTGATGGTACTTAAATGGGGCAGTGCCTGGCGTTGTGTAATATTTAAATAAGCCAGTAAGCCACCCGCGGCAGAAAAAGCCGTACTGTAGTTTTCTTCGCCAAATGCATATAAATCACGTGTATTAAATTGCTCAGATAATGCCGTTTTAGCGCGTGCAAGTTCAAACTCCCATGCCGGACGAATATGCAGAGGATAATCTGTATTTTTTAATGTAGGTGCGAGAGTTTCTTGAACTAAAATTTCAGCCGGGTTTAAACGCGTAAGTGCTGCCATTAGCTCGGGGTGATGATTTAATTCTAAAAGATGGAATCGTCCGCCGCTTAAATCAACCCAGGCAAGGCCAATATTTTTTTTTGTGGCATGGATGGCAACGAGTAACGTATCGGTTTTTGCATCGAGTAGGGCCTCATCGGTTACTGTGCCGGGGGTGACAATACGAACCACTTGGCGTTCAACCGGGCCTTTACTTAAGGCCGGGTCACCAATTTGCTCACAAATTGCGACAGATTCGCCTTTTTTCAGTAAACGGGCCAGATAGTTTTCAATGGCATGATACGGCACACCTGCCATAGGAATAGGCTTGCCTTTAGATTGGCCCCGATGCGTCAGTGTTAAGTCAAGCAGTTGGGCTGCATGGATTGCATCATTAAAAAATAGTTCATAAAAATCACCCATGCGGTACAGCAGTAATCTATCAGGGTGATCGGCTTTGATGCCTAAATATTGCTGTATCATGGGGGTGTTTTCAGGTATTGGCATTAAAAAAACTCAATGTATACTTAATAAGTATGATTAAAATTAAAATCGTGAAGAGTTTAACAAAACCTTAAGCGCTCGGCGAGTGTGTATATAAAATCAGAGTAATGATGAGCACTTTCGCGCTCAGGGCTGTTGTAAGCGCCCATACCAGTGGGCGGCTTCTTGTTTAGGTCTAAATAAATTCAGTTGATGTATATTTTGATCATTTGTGATGGTATCATGCCAGGTATAAAAGCGAGATGGCTTTGTTGCATCGTTCAGTAATTAACCATATTTGAAAAATAACAGTAGGATCGACTATAACGCGCTTTTGATTATTGGGTGAATCAGCTTTTTCACAGAGATATTCCCATGCCTTCTCCTCAGATTTTTTTTCTACAAGATTTTTAAAATTTTTTAGAAAAGACTTCTTTTTCTCATCTGTGCTGTTCTCTAAAAAAATAAAAATTTTGTTCAGAAGATCGAGGGTCTTAGTCAGGCTTTTAGGGCCATTTAATAAGAATTCTTTCATAAAAGCATTAAATTCAATATAAGATGATTTTATATTAACACGCTGCGCAATATGTGGAACCGTCAATTTTGACGAATTTCAGGGGGCGGGGCTTGCATCGTGCGTTTGTATGCAAGACGCAAGCTCCGACCCCGATGATTCAAATCTTAATTGATGAGACGCCCTAGATATCAAAAACTCTGTCAATCGTCACTGTGAATGTTTGATTTGCTAGGTATTGCTTGCTATTCACACTTCCAGCACCGTTCATTATTATATTTGAAGTGATATTTACGGCTCCAAAGGGATCTGAGAAGTTAATCTTATATCCTTCCGAAATTGCATAAGTATAATTCAAATCAAGGCGAAATTGATTTGAAAAATAATACGACATTCCAACTTCTGCGCCACCACCAATAAGCCAGTTTGTAGATGACTGATTTTGTGTGATTCCAAAAAGATCGAATGCTGTATTAGCAACAACCAGACTACCAGTCATTCCATTAAAGTTAGTTTTTGTTCCGAATAGTGCCGGACCTATACCAAAGTGTATTGCAGTATTTTCAAATGAATGACCCACAAAAGCGAGTAAAAGCATTTCATGATTTAATTTCATTTGTGATGAATCAAATAAAAGTTGAGCATCATGTTTACCCGAGGTGTTTGGTATTCCTGAAGTAGCATTACCGTCCATAACAATCTTAAAGTTTACACGATTTGCAGCAACCCCTAAGTATTGGTAAGAAAATTTAACGCCCCAATAATCAACCTCCCAATAACCTGAATTTTCAGCAAAAATTTTCTGAAACCCTGCGGATATTTTAGGTGAAAATACGGGTTCACTCTGACTGTATGGTCCTGCTGCCCCTGAGGCTTGTGCGCTTCCTGTCAATGCGCCAGAATAATCAATTTTACCAGTGTCATATACATTTTGGTTAAATTGGACAGTGTTATAGCCTCCACCTATTCCTATAAAATATCTCTCTTTGTGAGAAGAGTCTGTTATATCTTCCATATTTCCAGAAAAAACAACTGTAGGTAAAATTAAAAACAATAGAATAAATTTTTTCATGAATTTTTCCTTGATAACTGACCATATATAATCCATTAATTGGAATCTTTTGACAATAATTAATTTATAATGCATTGATTAATAATATAAAAATGTAATTATACCCGTTTTGACAGCAAATGCAAAAACGAGTTTGTGCTTCAGGGGTCGGGGCTTGCATCGTGCGTTTGTATGCAAGACGCAAGCTCCGACCTCGATGATTTTCGAACTTCTCAGCGAGAAGAAGTCATTAATTTTGGAAAAGGCTATTTTTCGAATAATCAAATACAGTCTATGCAATTAAACTTAGTCGGATGATAATGTTACCAACTCAATGAAAGAATATTGAAAATAATAATTACCATCAATATATAAAATTGCACAATCAGGTTTATCTAAGACGTACCTTAGTCAAAGAGGGCTTTGTTGATTCGCTCAATAATTAACCATATTTTCAAAATAACAGCAGCACATTAAGATCTTCTTTTTTTGAAGCTCAGGATGTGCAGATGCCAAATAAATGGTTAAATCAAAAAGATATTGAGATAAAGAAGCAAAAATACAAGCTTTGCAATTGGTCTGATTATAATAAAAGC
>JAHZKG010000082.1 GCA_022600515.1 Gammaproteobacteria bacterium | reverse complement strand
TCGCTTAATCGGGGCGCTACTCGCTGAACAGAATGAGGTTTGGCAAGAAAGACGATATCTCGATATGGATGAATTTCATGATTGGCTCGCTGAGCGAGATAAAAACAGGGCTAATAAGGCTGATACAAGGGTTGTACAAATTCATGAAAATGCTTAATTAACAAGAGCAAATTGATAGGACGAATTAATGGGAATTTACAGCACTTTTTGGACTTGACCCAATAGGACCCCGAATGTGCGTCCCGAAATATTATAGTGACTCAAATGTGTAAACCATCCAATCTTCTTGTTTAACTTCTGTTTCAATTTCAACCAACGCCTTACCTGTAAACGCTTTAATGCTTTTTTTCCAAAAAGACTGAGCAATGGGATTACTTAATAATACCCTGACTTGCCATGGGCCTTTAAATTGTTCCCACGTTTTACTCGCAGCAATGCGACCAACACCATGACATCGATATTTTCTCATCACAAAAAACTCTGAAACATCCCATATGCTTTTATCATCTGAGATGGGAGAACCTTTCTGTATGAGTACAAACCCCGCAATTTTCTTATCCACATACATACGCTGCAGGCAATTTTTTGTATCAAGCCCACCTGGCGCCACATCGCCACGCCAGTTATTTTTGGAAGGTGGCTTAAATAAAAATACGAATGGTTTAGTCAGGCAGTATATTAAAAAAGGCAGCGAATTTACTGATGTTACGGACGAGTTACTTGCTATGATAGCTGCTAAATTAAATAATAGGCCACGTAAGACCTTAGGTTACAAATCGCCTCATGAGGTCTTCACTGGTTGATTTTAGGAGATAGGTTATATGGTCATTATTTTACCTATGCATCATAGCGATATAACAGGGGTTGGCAGGATTCATTCACAAGCATTTCCTAGACAAAAAAACTCAGAACAATAGGTAAACTGTAATTTTTCAGCATTCCCGAGAATCATGATTTTTGTTGCTCGAGATGAAAAAGATCAGGTTATTGGTTATGTTCAATGGATTTACAAAAGTGGATTTAGAAAAGAAGCTGTCATTGAGCTCGAGCAGATAGCTGTTGTTCAAGACAAACAAGGTCAAGGTGTTGCCTCCAAACTAATAAAGGAGTCGCTGACTTCCCCGGTATATCTCTTAGGGCGATATTATCAACTCACGCAACACACTTGTGGCATATCCACCCGTTGTTAATGTAAAGTATAATTTCAACTGGTTATCATCCCATTCCCATGATAATTGCTCTACATCAAGCTTATGCGCACGGTAACCACGTGTTAAATCATGTAGCAAAAGCGCCTCACAAAAATGTTCTAAGCCCATTAGCGCTTCTTCTTGAATACTTAATGCATCAGCGGTAACTAACAATTTTTGCTTACCCCAGAGAATAGAAGCAGGTGAGATATCTTTTTCTTTGATACGTTGTGTGATTAATGCATCTACCACTTCTGAATGAAAAAAACTATGAGAACCCGCAAGTTGCATGACATCACCGGGTATTGCTTCTTGCCAATTACCTAATGCAACGCGCGCTGATAATATTTTATTAAAAAGAAAAGAGCGCGCTGCTGAGAAGTACATGCCGCGTAAAAAACGATCTTTTACGCGCGTTTTTTTCAGTAACATATTCTCTGCTTTAACAATATTCTGGCCCTGTATTCCAAATCGCTGAGGTCCAAAATAGTTTGGGACACCTGTTTCTTTAATTTTAAAAAGCCGGTCTTCAAGTTCTTGAGTATCACTTACTTTTCTTATGATCATCTCAAAGCGATTGTTTTTAACTGCACCGTGTCTAATCTTTTTCGTATGGCGTTTAGCCTTCACAACACGCCATTTATCTCCCTTGAGTGAGGCAGCACCCTCGATGGTTTCTCCAGGACAATGTACGGATATCCACTGAGTTGTGACGGCTTGCCTATCTTTTAATCCTGCATAGGAAATTAAGCGTGTGGGCTTGGACAAAACCGCTGATAATTGCCGAACGAGCTCCTCGGTATTAAGCCCTTGTTTTTCAATGTATAAACACTGGTGCTCTCCTGAACCTGTCAGTTCAAAGCCTAAGTGCTCGCCTACTCTAAAATCCTCGGGTGACGCTTTGAATATTCCACAAGATCGTGGTTTTCCCAATGCAAATGTAAGCGCGTTAATATCGTAATTCATTATCATTTCAAAAAAGAGGCTGATGCCGTAGCTTATACCCAAATAATATAAGCTTATATTACCATGATTAAATAAAAACCACAGTATGATTATCTGGTCTAATTGAACCGCACGGCGCCGTCAACTTAACAGGATGTTATGATCCTTCATTCATTTTCTGAATTGTGATTTTCTTATGCCGTTAAAAAAACAACCGAAACGCTATCGTTTTCCTAGGGCGTATTAGGAGCAAGCTACGAGTGAAATGCTTTGCGCCTAAAATTCGAGAATAAGGCAGAACTGTGTTTAATGATTGTTACGTTGACGGTGCCATCCCAGCTCGCATATTCATGCGTAGGTAGGCGAACCAGAGGATAGGAGGTTCGAATTCGCCCGAGCGCAGCATTTTCTATTGCTTGAAAAATGAAAAACACCTCCGACCCTGTAGGTTCTGTAGGTTGTAGGTTTTATCGTAATCATTTGTTTTTTTATGACTATACTAACAATATGACAACACCTATTGGATATATGTATTGAATAAGCTTCCATTTAATATTAATAAATATATCGCAACCAGCAATTGGCGGGGTATCGCCGAAATTACGCTGACGTTTGTTTTACTCATTTCAGGCTTAGTGGCATTGCATATCGCTATAACCAATCACTATTGGCCCTTGTTTATCCTCGTCATTCCAGTGGGTTTGCTTTTTACTCGTCTGTTTATTATCCAGCATGATTTAGGTCATGGGAGCCTTTTTAAAAAAAGAAAACATAATGATTGGATTGGAGTATTCATAGGTATTATTCTTTTTACTCCCTACTATTATTGGCGAAAAGCACATGCTCTTCATCATGCCCAAGGCGGCAATGCAGATGAACGCCCCTGGGTGGGAGATATAAAACTTCTTACAGTAAGAGAATACAAGGCAAAAAGTCGTTGGCGTAAATTCATGTATCAAGTATATCGAAATAGTTTTTTTTAGGATGGCTTTATGTGTTTGGGATTGATCAACGTTTTTTTCTTAAACGAAAAGGTTTCGGGGAAAAAGAACGCAAAAGCCTAGTGTTCACAAATATAGGAATTGTTATTCTTTATGGCCCTCTCATTGCCTTTGGAGGTCTAAAATTTTTCTTAATAGCCGTTATATTGCCACAATGGCTTAGCGGTGCATTTGGAATTTATTTATTTTATGTACAACATAACTTTAAATATAGATATTTGGTTTCAAGTGAGCAATGGACTGTGCAAGATTCCGCGCTAAAAGGTGCTACCTTTTATATTTTACCTCAACCTCTAAAATGGCTGACAGCAAATGTTGGTTATCATCACGTCCATACCTTAGCTCCCAGAATTCCTTTTTATCATTTACCAACATGCCATAAAGAAAATAACTGTTTTAACGTGGCGCCATGCTTTGGATTAAAACATATGAACGAGTTGATTTCTCTAAAGCTTTACGACGAAGAAAAAAATTGTATGATTACCTGGAAAGAATATAGAGCATATTCTTAGGCACTGTCTTATCTGCCCTGGTCTAATTGCTCAACCCTCAGCCTCCCACCCGTAGATTCATCAAAGTGATTTGGTAGCGACATCAGGACATCAGAAATAGGGATGCTCGTTGTAATTGATATTGAAACCGCTGGCGCCAGACTTATTTGTTACCTCTTGACGCCCGCGATTCGAATCCCATTGAGACCTGGTAGCACAAAAAATAAAACCCCAATATGGACCGATAGAAATCACAAAGATCAATAAAAAACATCACGTGGTTTTTTTGTCTTGTATTGCGCAGTATTTCATAAATAAATTTTTAATAACGAGCAACTACTTGTTGCTGATTATTTTAAATAAGGCTAATCTTCGAATCAATAGAATATCAACAGGACGTCTATATATTGGGTTCATTTTATACTCCTTATGTAGTTGATAATTCTCTTTTTTTAAACCCCAGCAGAGATTTTATATGAACAATATTGAACCCTTGGCAACACGCCTACGCCCTTCAAATTTATCCGAATTTATTGGACAAGGGCATTTACTCTCAGCAGGAAAACCATTGAGAGTCGCTTTAGAAAAACGACAACACCATTCATTTATTTTATGGGGACCTCCGGGTGTTGGAAAAACAACGTTAGCGAAATTATTTGCTCATGGCCTGGGGACGAAATTTGTGAGTATTTCCGCCGTTTTATCAGGCGTAAAAGAAATTAGAAGTGTTGTAGAAACAGCAAAAAACAATCAAAAACGAACTATTTTGTTTGTTGATGAGATCCATCGGTTTAACAAGGCACAACAAGATGCTTTTTTGCCATATATTGAAGAAGGGGTTATTACCTTAATGGGGGCAACAACTGAGAATCCTTCGTTTACATTAAATAACGCTTTATTGTCGCGTGCTCGAGTTTACGTATTAAAATCGTTAGGATTGGATGATTTAAAAGGCATTTTAGCGAGAGCCCTAACGGTGCTTCAGTCTGACCTAGATATGCCCATTCAATTTCCAGATGAGTTGCAAAACATGTTAGTTGCCGCGGCAGATGGAGATGCTCGATGTTTGTTAAACCTGTTAGAGACATTGGTGGATTTTTCAGAGGATTTCGATGATAAACGATTGATTACTCAGCCAATGATGCAGTCTGTTTTGGCACAGAAATTTCGGAGATTTGATAGAGGACAAGATATTTTCCATGAGCAAATTTCAGCATTACATGATTCAGTTCGGGGTTCAAATCCTGATGCAGCTTTATATTGGTTTTGCCGGATGATCGATGGTGGTTGTGACCCATTATATATCGCAAGACGAGTTATTCGAATGGCCTGTGAAGACGTAGGTAATGCAGATCCGAGAGCAATAACATTGGCACTAACAGCAGCAGAAACATATGAGCGATTAGGCTCTCCTGAAGGGGAGTTGGTTATTGCACAGGCTATTATCTATATAGCGTGCGCCGCAAAAAGTAATGCTGTATTTACGGCATGGGAAAAAGCAGTAGATTTCGTAAAATCCACTGGTACAGCACCTGTTCCTGTACATTTACGAAATGCACCCACAAAATTATTGCGTTCAATGGGCTATGGTAAAGGTTATCGTGATCCTCATGATGAGCCATATGCTTATGCAGCAGGAGAAACATATTTTCCTGAAGAAATAGGAACACCCAAATTTTATGAGCCTACAGAGAGAGGTTTAGAACAAAAAATTCGTGAAAAATTAAGGTTTTTAAAAGAATTGGACGAACAAGCCAGGGTATCTTAAATTTAAATTTGACGTCTCGCAGTTTGTTCACGGGACGTCAAAACATGAGGCATATTTGCTCTAATTTAACACCGAGCTCTATGACGTTCGGGTGAATTATCATCCGTACCACTTGCTTCACGAACGCGTTTATTGTCAGCTGTCTTATCTGAATCTAAAGCGCTATCAAGTTCTGGAGCGCATTTAAATAGTCTGCGTACCTGCTCTGTATCTGCAGTTCCATCCTCTTCAATTCGAAAGAAAAATAAACCCTGCCATTTTTGTGTTCTTATCGCATCGTTGGCGACAGGTTGTGTCCATGGAGGATATATACGAATCGCACGTTTTCCACCCACACCATCAAGCGACATGACTCCTTTTTTTATCAACACGTCTCTGTCAAACACAAACTGTCCTTTGTTTTTCTCATCCGAAGTGTTGATCACAACAAAATCTACATTATCACGGCTATCAAGAGGTGCAATTTCACCGCCTGGAACTGGCCTACTCCATATGGTCACAAACTGTCCTATTTTTGTTGGGGTGGTTTTCGCCTCTCGGAACACAACAGAATGGTCATCTAGGCTGAAACGGGAAGCACCATACTCCGAGCTCTCTACCTCTGACACAGGTTCTTTTGTGACCTGCATGCTAGCTGGCTCGTATATGCTTGAAATTGCATTAACTAACGTACTTGGAATGTTTCGTAAAGCTGGGCTTAATACCTTATTATTTAAAGCCTTAGACCTTTCTTTTGGCATGATAAGATGAAGTCCTTATGAATATAAATTATATTTTTTCATCTAAAAGATGAGTGAGCGGGTATTATATCAATCTAAATTTCAAAGGCAAACCAACCCCCAACAAGGTCAAATAAAGCACGTTTATTGCTGTTTATATGAAGCTCAGCATGTTTGGTTGCAATTTACGCATCCGGAATTTTACAAAAGAATCTATATTATCAATATTAAGGTAAATATTTAACTGAGTTATCTCTTGTAATGTCTGACCTAGATAGCTACCAAACTGGTGACCAGGGTAAATTTTTGTTTGACCCAAAATACGTTTCTTTAATTTCTGAAGACTGTAAAACATCTCATAAGGACTTGCTCCCTGGCCAACACAAACGCCACACCCTTCATTGAACAAGGTGTCTCCTGTAAATAAATTGTCTCCAATCAAGAAGCAGGTACTCCCTTTTGTATGCCCTGGCGTTAATATTGCTTGGATAGAAAATCCACATATATTTAGCTGCGCATCGCCATCAAACGTGGATAAATTTAAAAGTTTAACATCATATTCGGTGATTTCTTGCTGTGACATGATAACGCGACAATTAAATTTTGTTGATAATGAATCGGCTAAATCAATATGATCAAAATGATGATGAGTAATTAAAATAGCCTTCAACTCCGCCTGATACTTAGATAACGTGTTAATCAACAAAGGCATGTCCCACGCCGGATCGATAGCTATCGCATGGCGTGTGACTGGATTAACAATGATATAACAGTAATTCAGAAAATTATTTTTAGAAACTTTCAAGCTAATTACGAAGGGATTAATCATATCAATAATAACTCTGATTGATAAAAAAAAATCTAAAAGTCTTCATCACTCGTCCTTAGTAACTGATGTAGCTTATTCTCAAGCCCGGGTGTAAGCGGTGGATACACATGCTGACCACTGTGGCGAAATTCGCTAGCGTTTTCGAAATCTTGTCGAAAATGCGGCGCTGCTGCCAGGAACACATCCATATCATTGTCTCCCACAATTTGAAGTGTTGGTATTTGAAGTGGTTGATCCGATTGGAACATACCATCTTGCTCATGAATCGGTGAACGCCAAGGTGACATCGCAATGAAAAATCGGATTGAATCTAATCCATGATCCTTTCCGCTCGATTGCAGATGCAGGGCTACTGATGCGACTGCTGCTCCTTCACAGAAACCGGCAATACCATCAAATGGTCCGTATTGTTCGGCAATTTCTTTAACGTAGGCCAGTGTCACATTCCACTGTTCGCGCTCTATCGATGTCGCTTGTATTTCTTTCCCTTCGTTATGGTTCAGCCATAACGATTCAAAACCAGCACGCCATTCACGATACGTCGTCGTCTTGTCGTAAAGTCCTTCCGTCACCAGCCCATCCAGTCCAATTTTTTTTAATTGCTCCTCATTCGTAAAAGCAGGCATTTCGTAGGGTGCATCTGGTATGACAAAATCCAAATTAGAACGACCTATCCACCCTGTTCGTTCAAGAAGCGTCCTTGCGAGGCGACCGTTGGTACCCTGCCCTGATAGGAAAAGAACACGCCGTCTGCGGGGCACAAAAATAGACATCGAACCAAAAGATGGGTGTTCATTACGTTTCTCTGTCGGAGTCATCGGATTACGGCGATGCATCAATGATAATACGGGCTTTAATAGATTCCACAGTGCTTTTTCTTCATCATTTGTAGCTCCCAGTATTCGGATGTAATTAGCCCACTCAGCTTCTCGCTCAGTTTGAAATCGGTCAAAAGGACGAAGGGCTGATGTGCGTTCGGCCAATATGCGTTTGGCTGGTTCTAAATAATCCCAGAGCTCCAAGAGAATCCGTTCAGCTGTGGTGCT
Organism: Gammaproteobacteria bacterium; assembly: GCA_022600515.1. Lineage (GTDB taxonomy): Bacteria > Pseudomonadota > Gammaproteobacteria > Legionellales > Legionellaceae > JAALKW01. The sequence continues at coordinate 1,720 of JAHZKG010000082.1, read as the reverse complement.
TGTAGATGATTTGTTGGTAATACGTCCAAGGGCGCGATCAAACGCCTTAGGATTCTGTCTAAAGTGCAAATAAGCCGGTACAAAAGCTTGTACAAAGAAGACGTAACTGGAGCACATAAAAGATTTAACTTTACGTGGTACTTGAGCGCCATCGTTGTAAGTTATAAGGTTAGGATCGCCGTTAATCCAAAGACCATGAACCACGCTGTCTTGTCCAAAAATATTGCGAAGAACTGAGTCGTCTGTATCTGATCCAAGACATTTGAGAAAAACATTGGCATGTAATTCCTGCCCATCATTCACCATGACGGTATCTTCACTCAAGCTTAAAACCTCACCGACAACAATTTTTAGTTTGCCAAGCATCTGTGCCAAAAAGTAGAGATCAGATCCCGCGGGGACTGTTGTTTGATCAAGCATTGCCTCTCCGGATGAATCACGTGATAGGGAGTGCAAATCCTCCACATTGACACCACAGGCTTTATAGAAAGGACGCATCACATCAACCACATCCGACACAGGCATTACACCTTCATTGGAGTTAAGAAGCCAGTTGCAAAAAGTGGAAAAGACAAGTTGCTTCCTACGGCATAAAATCGTTACGTGTTTGGCTCCATTTTCAAAAGCTGTTCGCATATTTTCTACCGCAAACGCGCCATGCCCAACAATCACAACCGATGCATGATTAAAAACGTGAAGAGGCGTATCATTTGAAATACCCGATCCAATGTAACCTTTAAACAACGCCTCATCAGGAAAAGTGTGGCGTCGAGGGTGATGTAGCCCGCCTGTCATTGCGGCTACGCCAGATACTTTCATCAGCTCCTCACGCCCGTTATGTTGGTAGCTAACCTCGTACTCTGCATCACTTATTTTTCGTACTGCTTGAACGCTTGTGTTTAAATGAACGGGGCCAAGTAAAGCATTCGCTGTATCCTCTGCTCCTGAAAGAATTTCTGATTGTTGAGGAAAAGTGGTTTGCCAGCGCGTCTCATCTTGTGCTGGCATTGAAGTACTATCAAAATCGTAGGCAGGTGAGTCAATTTGTAGTTTAGAAGACGCATTAGCGAGCGAATGCCAGACGCCACCCAAACGACTGTTTTCATCCATCACAACAACAGGAATACCTGCTTTCTCGAGCTGTTTAGCGAAACCAATCCCTCCAATACCTGCGCCAATAACGAGAACAGGCAATCGAGATATAGGGGTATTATTCAACACTTTTGATGTCGGAACCGAAGATAATGACGCTAAATATCTAGCCATAGATCTGATGTCTGGATATTCAATAGCGAAAGCAGATGGAAGATTAATCTTGAGGCTTGATGCGATATGATTTCGCAATGCAACACTCCCAAGAGAATCTAATCCGTTATCCATCAGAGCCATATTATCAGCGACATCTTTTCCAATTGCTTCTGAGGCCGCCTGTCGAACAATAGCAAGTAACTCCGCATATGAATGCTGCGTTTTAGCTGAGCCAATAGCTTGCTTCTGTAAATTTGAAATTAAAGCGGTATTTAGAGAAAATTTCTCCCAATCAATAGGCGAAACACACACTGTACTGCATGTTCCGTTACTAAAGAGTTGTTCAAGCACCTGTGTTCCCAATGCATTCGATATAGCCCCAAAACCGGACGCTTCAGCACGTTTCACAGCGTCATGTCGAACAGCCATGCCCGCATCAGACCATGCCCCCCATTGTACAGAAAGAACATGT
>JAHZKG010000081.1 GCA_022600515.1 Gammaproteobacteria bacterium | reverse complement strand
TTTTGGCGTCGTCTTCGGATAGAGCTAAGGTTCGATTAGACTTAACTCCAATGATAAACGACTTCTGAAGTTCATCATGAATAAACGCCATGTTGGCTTTGGAGCCAAACCAGTTGTCCGCCAACACCCATTCAAACAAGAGATGATTGCTGCCGCTTAAGGCTGTTTTTACACGTGGCGCCATTTGGTTGAAAATATTTTTTTAATGCTGACGAACTCCAGCAGTATAGGTTCACACCTAAGGCAATCGTTAGACTTGTGGGTCGCGGTGGTTTAGGTTGACTCAATCGGCAGCCATATAGACACCTTTAATCTTAAATTAACCCAATTTATAAAATTATAAGCCATCGATTATATTGGTGTCTCAGGCAGGATTCGAGCCTGAGACCTACCGAACTTGCCATGCAATAACAGGATCACAATATGGGGGATGCTATCTTGATAAGTAGCGGCACTATAGTCGTTCCTGCAAAGGAGTTGCCGTTCGAATAACCTTTGTACCTAGGTAAAACCTTGCTAAAATGCCCATCATTAGGATGTGTGACCCAATTAGGAGTTATCATGGCAATTAACTGGTTTCCTGGCCATATGAACAAAGCGCAAAGGGAAATTAAAGAAATTCTACCGCAAATAGATGTGGTAATAGAGGTGTGTGATGCCCGCTTACCTTTTAGCAGTGAAAACCCCATGATCACCAAACTTAGAGGTGATAAACCGCTCATTAAAATTCTTAATAAAAGTGATTTAGCTGATCTGGATAAAACAAAAATTTGGCTAGAATATTTAGAATCGCAGCATAACGTTAAAGCAATTGCCTTAACCACTGAAAACAATGCAATAGCAAAAATTATTCCATCATTAATAAAAAAATTAGTGTCAAATAAAGATAAAGACGGAAAACAAATTAATGCAGTGATTATGGGTATACCTAATGTAGGGAAATCCACGTTAATTAATACGCTTGTTGGACAAGCTAAAACGAAGGTAGGGAATGAACCTGCGGTCACTAAAGGGCAGCAGTGCATTCGTTTAGAAGATGATGTATACCTTTTTGATACGCCAGGTATGTTGTGGCCCAAAATTACTAATGAAAACAGTGGGTATCGTTTAGCTGTTTCGGGGGCGGTTAAAAATACAGCCTTTGATTATGAGGAGATTGCCTGCTTTGCAGCAGAATACTTACTTGAAGCCTATCTGGAACGCTTAATGGCGCGTTATAAACTGGACGAAAAGCCTATGGGTGCAGAAGATTTAATTGCAGCTATTGGTCGTAAGCGTGGTTGCGTCCGTAGCGGCGGTCATGTGGATATGCATAAAGCGTCGGTTATTTTTATAAATGAAATACGAGGTAAAATATTAGGTACTCTCACCTTTGAAATGCCAGAAAATATAGAAAAAGAAAACATACATTTTTCTGAGATGGAAGCAGAGAAAATTGCTGCCCGTGAAGCGAAAAAATTAGCACGAGGCAGAGAGCGAAAAAATAAAAGGTAGTGGAAGATACAGTCAATAACGCATTGATTTTATTGGGATGGGGCTGAAGTGCGTCTAGAAAGCGAGCTGCTTTCTGTATTATCTTCTCGGTACATGATTTCTGATTGAGGTGGGGGGCGGCTGCAATTTGATTGCCACGGGCTCGATTATTTAAAGCCGTTTCTATGTTGTTAGTGACTCTTGAGATTTGTCGACACATGTCTCTTGCTGCTTTTTCAGCGTAGGTGTCGTCTAAGATAAACCTTGCTGTGGCTGCATCAAAAGCATCATGCCATAACTTCAATGAATAATGAATTTACTCAAGTACAAGTTGCTTATTTGTGATTGTGTTATTAATCGGGTCACAGGTTACAAATTCATCGAGTGTCTTGAGTTGTCTATTGAGTTTTTCTGTAATGGTTTGATACGCGGGTGTGTTTTCAAAGTGTGAGGCTTTGAGTAGTGTGATATGACAACAAAAGATTGAAAAAACGAAGGAGCTCATCTGATGGCTTCGAAGAAAAGCATTGCGATGGCGTTGCAAACGCATCATACATTTCTTCTATGGATAAATAATGTAATTGTTGGCTACGTAAACAACGTTGTGGGGGCATTACTGTGTCCATTGCTCGGGTAAAAAAGATAACACGAATAAAATGGTGTCCCAGAGAGGATTCGAACCTCTGACCTGCCCCTTAGGAGGGGGCCGCGCTATCCAGCTGCGCCACTGAGACTTTAATTTCTTAACTATAATAACTAAGCAAAAGTTTACCTGCATCTTATTTTAAGCACAATGCTTAATTCATCATGGTTAGCACTTGAAATCTAAGCTTATGCCCTCATATTCAAAATCAGCTTCATAATTTTATTTATTTTTGCCGGGTAGGAGATAAATCAATGGCCGATAAACAACAAACAATGGGTTTTCAGACAGAAGTGAAACAAATTTTAAATTTGGTGGTTCACTCACTGTATAGCAACAAAGAAATTTTTCTACGAGAATTAGTTTCTAATGCTTCAGATGCGTTGGATAAATTGCGTTTCTTAGCGTTATCAAACGCTGATTTATATGAAAACGATGCTGATTTACGTATTACGCTTGAATTTAATGAAAAGAAAAAAACCATTACAATCACTGATAATGGCGTGGGCTTAACCTGGGATGAAGCAGTTCAGAATTTGGGTACGATTGCTAAATCAGGCACGAAAGATTTCTTGAGTCATCTAACCGGTGAACAAGCAAAAGATTCACAATTGATTGGTCAGTTTGGGGTTGGTTTTTATTCATCCTTTATTGTTGCCGATAAAGTAACTGTTAATAGCCGACGTGCAGGATCAAAACCAGAAGAAGGCATTGTTTGGGAATCAACAGGAGAAGGCGAGTTTACAATTGCCAATCAAAAGCAAAAAGCGCGCGGTACGATTATTACGTTACATTTAAAACCAGAAGAAGTCAGTGATTTACTCAGTGATTGGCGATTACGTGGTTTGGTTAATAAATATTCTGACCATATTGCATGGCCGATAGCGATGGAAAAAACGGCAGATATGCCAGAAGAAGCAGCACCCGAATTAGCAGCAGATGATAAAGAAGATAAAAAAGAAAAAAAAGCAAAAAAAGCGAAAAAGAATGAACCTGAATTTGAAGTAGTAAACAAAGCAACAGCGCTTTGGACGCAGTCTAAATCAGATATTTCAGATGACGAATATAAAGCGTTTTATAAGCATGTTTCGCATGATTATCAAGAGCCTTTGACCTGGGCGCATAATCAAGTAGAAGGAAAGCATGACTATACAAGCTTATTGTATATTCCAGCGCATGCACCATTTGATTTATGGCAAGCAGATTCTAAGCATGGCTTAAAGCTCTATGTTAAGCGTATTTTTATTTTGGATGATGCCACACAGTTTTTGCCGCGCTATTTACGTTTTGTTAAAGGGATTGTGGATGCAAGTGATTTGCCACTGAATGTATCACGTGAAATTCTGCAAGATAATAAACAAGTTGAAAGTATTCGCGCAGCATGCACCAAACGTATTTTATCATTGCTTGATAAAATGAGTGCAAACGATACTGAAATATACCAAAAATTCTGGGATGAGTTTGGTGCCGTGCTGAAAGAAGGCCCTGTTGAAGACATGGCAAACCGCGAACGTATTACCAAATTATTACGTTTTACAAGCACGCATTCTGACACTGAGAAGCAAACAGTCTCACTGGCTGATTATGTTTCACGTATGCAAGAAGGCCAAGAGAAAATTTATTATGTGACGGCATCAACGTATAATGCTGCAAAACATAGCCCACATCTTGAGATTTTCAAGAAAAAAGGCATTGAAGTTTTGTTATTAAGTGATCGCGTAGATGAATGGCTGGTTGGCTATTTAAGTGATTTTGAAGATAAAAAATTGCATTCTATCACCAAAGGAAAACTTGAGCTCAATGATGATGATGCAGAAGATACAAAAGAAACAGCAAAAAAAGATGAAGGCTTTGCATCAGCATTAAAACAAATGAAAGAAGTGCTAGGCGATCGCGTAAAAGATGTTCGTATTACACATCGTTTAACAGATTCACCTGCGTGTGTAGTTGCCGATGAAGATGATATGGGGCTTGAAATGCAACGCATCTTACAGTCTGCAGGGCAAGCAGCACCGCCAACGAAGCCTGTGTTTGAGGTTAATCCTGAGCATGCGTTGTTGGTTCAGTTGCATGATATTCAAGATGACGAGTTATTTAAAGAGTGGACTGAAGTGTTGTATGAGCAAGCAGTATTAGCAGAGGGCGGTGCATTAGATAATCCAGCAGCCTTTGTTAAGCGTCTCAATCGTTTGTTAACTGCTTGATGAGGTTATGGTTGATGTTTGAAGTGGATTTATTGGTATGTTGAAAGCCGCGATAGCACGCATGTCGCGCGCGGTATCTAATCCTGTGTTGTTACGTGGGGAAAATCACCATCAATCAGGTGATGTACTCACGTTTCGACTTAGTGACGGTTTGCTCCGAGCACGGGTTAAAGGCCATAGCCATCAGATTTATGATGTGTATATGGATTTAAAAATTTTTCCTGATGCCGCATCTCGATGTGGGTGTGAACGTAAAGTTAATTGTGAGCATGCTGTGGCCGCTTTGCTGGCACTGCATGCACGCGAAACAGGCGTAGATACAAGCAAGAAATCCACACAGACATCATTAAGTCCGCTCTATGAAACCGTTATCAAAGAAGACGATGTTAAATGGTATTCTCAAAGTCGCTCTGAAGGGCATGACTTTTTCTCTTATCATTTGGGGATATTAATTGATAAGCAGCCCGTTAGCATTGTCCCTTTGGTTGCTGATTTATTAGAACAGTTTGGTGATGCGCTTGAAAGCCGTGACGATACTGAGCGTTTCAGGCTGCCTATTGCTGAAGGAAAAGTACTTGAAGTGACTTTAGGTCGTCTTAAGCCGTTACTGCGTTTGTTATGGCAATATGGGCTCAAAAGAAAAGACATAAAAGAAGACGTTTTAAAGCTGACGCGTTATCAATTGCTCTTTATGCAGGAGGCTGAGCAAGCAATAGCGGCAAGTGCCGCACGTTGGCAAGGAACGGCTGAGTTTAGACGAATACATACAGCATTATTAAATCCTGAAGTTGTGCCAGATGATGTGATACCGAAAGGCTTGAATGCAAACTTAAGAGCGTATCAGCTTGAAGGGCTTCATTGGCTTCAGCGTCTTAGACGGTCAAAACTAAATGGCATTTTAGCTGATGATATGGGGCTTGGAAAAACCCTTCAAGCATTGGCACATTTACAACTTGAAAAAGAGGCCGGCCGGCTTCGTCGGGCGAGCCTTATTTTGGCTCCAACCAGTGTATTAGGCAATTGGTATGAAGAAGCCAAGCGCTTCACACCTGATTTAAAAGTATTGGTTTATCATGGTCTTGCAAGGCATCAAATGCGTCAATTTGATGAATATGATTTAATTATTTCGACGTATGGTGTTGTTCAGCGAGATAAAGCTTTTTTTGTGAAATATATGTTTTATTATTTAGTGCTTGATGAAGCGCAAGTGATTAAAAACACACAAACAAAAACACGCCAAATTATTCAGCAATTGCAATCGAAGCATCGTCTATGTTTAACCGGTACACCGCTTGAGAATCATCTGGGCGAACTATGGTCGTTGTTTCACTTTTTAGCACCAGGGTTTCTTGGAACACAAAAGCAGTTTCGTCAATTTTTCCAACATCCAATTGAAAAGCAGCAAGATGAAGCGGTACGCTCATCATTGGTCCGGCGTTTACAGCCTTTTGTTTTACGACGAAATAAAAACCAAGTGGTTTCAGAGCTACCGCAAAAGACAGAAGTGACACGAAAGATTGACTTGGTTGGGTTCCAACGTGATTTATATGAAACCATTCGTATGACCACAGAGCGTTCTGTGCGTGAAGCCATTGTAAAACAAGGCTTAAATAAAAGTCAGTGGGTGTTTCTTGAGGCATTGCTTAAGTTAAGACAAGTGTGCTGTGATCCGCGTCTTTTAGATAAAGAAGATGAGAGGGCAGCAACTGCTTCAGCTAAATTGGATGTTTGTCTTGAGTTATTAGATAACTTAATGGATGAGGGGCGTTCTGTATTGGTTTTTTCGCAATTCACAAGCATGCTAGCATTGATTGAAGAAGCATTGATTAAGCGAGGTTATAATTATTTAACGCTGACAGGAAAAACACGTAATCGAACAGAAATTGTCCAAAAGTTTCAAGCGGGTGAAGCCCCAATTTTCTTAATTAGTTTAAGAGCTGGTGGTGTAGGGCTTAATTTAACACGTGCAGATACTGTGATTCATTATGATCCATGGTGGAATCCTGCGGTTGAAGATCAAGCCACAGATAGAACACATCGCATAGGGCAAAAAAAACCGGTGTTTGTCTATCGTTTGATTGGGGCTGGGACAGTAGAAGAAGTCATGATGAAAATGCAAAAACAAAAGCGTGCTTTGTTTGATAGCATTTTCTCAGAAGAAACATTAAGTGCCCCTGTGTCTTGGACTGAAGAAGAAGTTGCTCAATTTTTTATGCCGCTTGAGCCGCTTTAAGGTAACGCGTATGGAGTGCCAAGAGTGTTTGTTTGAAGTGCTCTTGGTTCCCATCATTGTATATAATATCGTCAGCCAGTGCGCGCCTTATGGTTTGACTGGGCTGCATTTGAATCATATTCATCGCTTCAGTTTTTGTGCAGTGGTCACGCGCCATTAAGCGCGCCAGCTGAACGGATTCGTCCACCTCAAGTAGCAGCACGTGATGTAAATACGGAAAGTCTTCGCGTTGGGTGAGCAATGGAATTTCAATGATGGCATAGGGGCTTTGAATGGTGCTAAGAGCAGCTTCGATTGCCGTTCGAATTTGTGGGTGCAAATAGGCTTCAAGCCAACGCTGTTCATCCGGGTGTTGTGTAATCACATGACGTAGTGCACGTCTATCCAGTGCGCCATCAGGCATGAGTATTCTTTGGCCAAAGTGCGCGGCAATCGCAGCAAGGGCTGGTGTGTCTGGTTCAGTCAATTCACGCGCGATACTATCCGCACAGATAGTACCAATGGATTGTTGTTTGAAAAACTCAACAGCCGTTGATTTTCCGCTGGCAATCGTACCGGTTAATACAATGACATAAGGCATATTGTAGAGTCGCTCTTTACGTTTTTAAATCAGTTAGGTCATCTTACTTAGAGCCAGAACCTGGGCCTTTTGAGACAGACGTAGGGCTGTCAGGCTCCTCACACTCTTTTTTGTATTTATCGCGGAAATCATTATAAGAGGCGCTTTTAGTACCGTTTAGTAGCTCTGTGGTATAGGCTTTGGATGCTTTTATTTCGAACCTTTCAGCATTGGTTTGAGGCGCATCATATTGAGAGAAGGTCGCTTTAGCTCGTAGCGCACGCATGCCTTCAATATTACATTCTTGAGGGCCGGGTAAGTGATCTGATTTTTCTTCGTTATAATACTCTGACAGGTCATTTTTCTCTAAGTGTCCGATTGTACTGCATAGCTTTGAACCATTGCTATTTGTTTTTACTAGAAAAAAGTTGTAAACATGCGTCCGAGTATCGGTCGTGAGTATGTATTCGCCAGCTGAGAAATTATCAAGATTTTGAGGTTTTTTATTTAAAATATGTAATTTTGGCATTATATCTCCTTTATCTGCACTAAATTTATTCTTTAGGTGTAGACGAAAAGTCAAATTTTGCGAAGAAACCGCCTTCCCTGGTTTATTCCTATATTATGCTCACACTAAAAAGTGCCCTATATTGTGCTATTGGGTGTCAGTTTTTTTACACATTACAGGTTGAACTGCTTTTATCTTATGCTGCGTCACAATAGAATTCAATCGGTTTTTACTGTGATGTTTATGGACTCGAGTTGTGACGCACCTGTGGTAAGTCAGGCGCGGGCATCTCGCATCTTAAAGTGTATTAGGTCTAGCAGTAAATTATTGCGAGGGAGTATGTGCTTCTTTTTCGGGCGATTCCATTCGCGTTGTCTCGCTTGCTGGCTGAAATAATTTCAGATTTACACTGTTTGTAATCAGTGTAAAGCCCGATACGATCTTTGCTTTAATATTTGAAAGTACGGCAACAAAAAATGCCAAAGCCGCGCTCATTGCATTTAAGCAGTTGAGCAAAAAACTGTAATTAGAAGGAGGGGGTGTTACAACTTGTTTTGGCAAGATTGTTATTTTTAAATCAGGCGCTACAGCAGGCTTAGATATACTCGGGGCCGTCGACGTTATCTTGTCTTGAAATTGACTCTTGGAACATGTGCCATGTCGCCTGGCTATTGAAGCATGAGAAAAAGCAGTGACAAGTCCATAATATTCATCGGATGTTGAGTGGTAAAGCGTATGGCCATTAGAAAATTGGCCAGGTTTTGCTTTGACATCAAGCATTGCAGTCCAATCATTATCACCTGCATTAATTAACATGGACTTAGATTGCTCGGGGGCATCTTGAATAGTATTAGCAAGCACATACGCATCTTTTCCTGATTGATCTTCAAATTCAATCAAGCGATTTGAACCATCTGCAAGCAACCTTTCATAAAAAGCACAGCAATGTAGTTTAACCGGAGTGCCTGTATATGCTTTGAGTGCTTGAGACATGCCATCGAGCATTTCATTTTTCAGTGCCTCTCCCCTGGCGCCTCCGGGAAGAAACACACCCATGCCATAAGGAATAAATACAATATCTGTCGTCTGAGTGGCTTCTGCAGCCATTAAAATTTGTTGCATTGTTTTTTTGGAGTGCTCTTTGACCGCTGCTAGTTGCTCCGTAGGGTTGCCGGTATAGTTTCGAAATTCAAAACCAGTCACGCTTAAAATATTGGTTTTTGGCGTGTTTTCTGGTGAAGTAAGCGCTTTAAAATAAAACTTAGCTTTAGGATCAAGCGAGGGCTGATTTTTCTCAAGCTCAGCATCAAGAATTTGTGGTGCTTCGCAGTAATGAAGGCCGTGAGAAAAAGCAAACAGCATGCTCTCATCGAGCCATGCTTCATAAGCAGCTTGTGAAGCCCGGCCGAGTGCCTCCCATTTTGAAGTGTGTAATGGGCCACTGTCTCTATTGAAGCTCTCATGCGCATTAAAATACGAGCAGAGCGTTTCGCTCTTATCCTGCATGATTGTTGGAAGTGTTATTGGTTTTAATTTTGAATCTGTACTGGCTTGGACATTTAGATAAGCTGCAAAAAAAGCTGGCGGCAAATGAGTAAATAAACGGACTGATTCGAGTAACCTTTGATCTTCAGGCGATTGAGATAAAGCCCTTAAGTACTGTTTTTGGCCGGGATAAATAAGCGCCGATAGTGGTTGGATCAATTAGCCTGTTCTCAGCGGTATAAGATTCCCTTTCTTCTAGAAGCGGAGGCCATGAGGCGGTAGGGGGGACTTCAAGCATACTCGACTTTAGCCATTTTCAAGTGAAAGGTTGTCAACGCTGAAAAACTCTTTATCCTACGGTTCGACTAAAAACATCACAGGGAGTGACTGCGTTGACCCCGGAGATTATATCAGTAGTGAACTTATTTTCATCTGTTTTTACACGTCCAACGTGGAAAAAAATGCAAACGCTGTTAATTGGCGCCATTCTTTGTCGCGGAGCGAGACGAATAAGCAGTATTTTACGCGTGATGGGTTTAGGTAGCGAAAAGAATTTTTCGAAATATCATCGAGTGCTCAGTCGAGACAGATGGTGCGGTTTGACACTCAGCAAGATTTTATTGGGC